>JALVAL010000536.1 GCA_027011205.1 Gammaproteobacteria bacterium | reverse complement strand
CAATAAAACCGGACGAACACGGAATAAACCAGTATTTTAAACTTGATTTTAGTGATTACAAGCATTATATAGGATGGACATATAATTTTCAGGAATAGAAGTAATGTCAATATTTAGTGCAGAAAATGAACTGGAAAAAAAACTGATTCAGGCTCAGAATGGCGAAATTGATGGTGAAACTTTTTTAAAAGAAATGCTGGAAATGCAGGTTTTTATGCCAATTAAAGACAAACACGGTATTGCAGGTTTTCAGGATTCAAAACAGGCAACACCACTTTCATTTAAAGACGATGAAGGCACAGAAATGGTTATTCTTTTTACCAGCCCTGAACGTGCTAAAATGTTTGTTAAAGATTACCCGGGTTATGACGGTGGTTTGCTGGAAGATTTTAAATGGGTGATAGAACGTATAGGTGGTGGTTATGGAGTTATATTGAACCCCGGTTACGAAGTCGGTCTGGAACTTGAAGCCAATATGCTGGAAGCCCTGTCTAATCAGTAGATACTATTGCCCTGTCTCTTCAGCGTTATAAAATAAATAATCATATGATGTCAAACATTGCACCTATCACTGAAGTTACAGACACTTTTCATAAAGCATCTGACAGTCTGACACAATTTTTTTCTGAGCAGGGAAGAAAAGATAATGATATGCTTTATGCCTTTGACGAAATTGATAAATTTCTGTCTTCTGCTCAGAGTAATGCTGATGATATAGAGCAGTTTGCTGTTTTTAATGCCCGGGCGAATGAACTGATATTACTCATTGACCGTCTAATGGTCTTTGCTTCGAATATTAAGCATCAGGAAAGTTTTGCTCTGATGGAAGATTTCTTACTGCAGTTTGTGCTCTGGTTTGCTTCTGCAGGTGGCAAGATCAGTTCACTGATCCCGGTTGTTAATCTGATTGCCGCACGTTCAAACCGTTTGCATGAATCGACTGAACTTAAACAGCTGATGGCGGATATTGAAATCGTAATCAATGCCACAGAACCGCTTATTCAGGAAGATATGGATGACCGTGATCCTCGACGTCCTTGGAGAGTATTGCTGCTTAATTACGCTATAACCGCTACTCGTACCCATCAGCCGGAATTAATGGACAGGGCATTTCAGTCATTGATCCATCATTTGCCTGATGATTTAAAACAGTTTTTTACCGAGGGTATGAGTCAGATGGTGGCCCTTGACTATCCTGACTCGGTTAAAGAGGTTATGCAGCGATATTATCGTCAGTATGCTCTGCAAAATATAAAAAATAATTAGTGTGCATCAATAAAAAGATGCACACTAACTAGGGGCTGTTGAACTTTCAGATGTTAAGCTGATTTTGGTCATGTTTTCCTGTCATTTTCATTTAATAGAACAACTATTGGCTTCAAATGATAGAAAACCTGGCTCAAAACAGCTTTCCCTCGCTATGACTTCTATTCTCGGACAGATTCCTGGTAATTTTACCCGACAGCTCGTCTTTTAAGGTAAGGTGCCGGGATTATTTTAAAGAGTTCGTTATTATATCTTTTTTTCAAAATTTTCTTCCAGTTAAAAAATGTCTTTTAAACTGATATATCATCTTC
>JALVAL010000535.1 GCA_027011205.1 Gammaproteobacteria bacterium | reverse complement strand
TGTCTATACTATATTTTATATTGTATAGCTTAATTCTCTACCGTCCCCTGGACTTTATTCCGGCCTTTATTGATTAGTGCTGATTCCGATTTTATCTGTCACAGGTATTTTGTTAAATCATACTGGACAACTCAAACTGGATGAATTCTATTAGGATCTGTGTTTACGGGGTTTTGAAAACAGGGATGTTTTGTAATTATCAGGATAAGAACTTAAATAAAAACAAGTTTTTGAAAAGTTCTAAAGCGATACAGGGAGCTACTTGAGCGTCCCCGGAAATACCGCTCCTATTAGGCAGATACGGTAATTTAAGTTTTTAAGTTACTAATATCATTAGCAATTACAAAACTCGATCAAGCATGCTCTCACGAGATTTGTTAATTGTTAAACTGCTGGAAATATAAGGATTTAAATTCTGTTTCACTGACCGCTCTGGAGAAATAGTAACCTTGCAGAATGTCACAATGATGTTCTATAAGAAACTGCATTTGTTCTGCACTTTCAACGCCCTCAGCAACAATATTTAAATCAAAGGTTTTGGCCAGAGTCAGGATGCTGGATACCATGGCTTTATTTTGTGTGTTTTCAATAAGATGGCTAACAAATGAACGGTCAATTTTAAGTTCACTGATGGGCAACTGGGTAATATAGCTTAAAGATGAATACCCGGTTCCAAAGTCATCCATTGAAAATCTAATTCCGGACTGTTTCAATTCATTCATAATGGTGATTAACTTTTTAATGTCTTCAGCCACAATGGTTTCTGTTAGTTCAAAAACAATTTTTGGACAGACCGCCCTGGTTATGAATTTCTGGCAAATCCGTTTTACATCATTGATAAAATTATGATGAAAAATCTGACGCATACTGATATTTATTGAAAATTGTCTGAGATGAATACCAGCCTGTTCCCAGGCATTGAGCGTTTTAATGGATTCTTCCAGAATATAGAAACCCAGTTCAATAATAATACCCGTTTGCTCTGCAATGGGAATAAAATCAACAGGTGATATTGAACCCATTTTTTTATTGTTCCAGCGCACCAGTACTTCACAGCCGATAATTGTCTGTGTTTCATCCACCTGAGGTTGAAAATTCAGTTCAATTTCATTCTTCTCCAGAGCAAAGTGAAGTAAGCGTTCTATTTCCAGTTGTTGTTCAATTTTTCTGGAGAATTCATCGTTAAATAATATAACGCCGTCTCTACCCCTGGCTTTAACTTCATACATGGCTATATCAGCCTCTTTTATGAAGGTACAGGCTTTAATATTATTCCCTCTCAGCACATTGATACCGATACTGGCACTAATATATAGATGATGCGGAGAAATAATATAATGATTCTTAATCGTCTCTAATAATTGATCAGAAAACAGCAGAGCGGCCTGCTGGCATTCTTCCAGGTTTCTGAACTCAGGCCCAATAATTATAAATTCATCTCCACCGAGTCGAGCTAGCGTATGAGCTTTGCTTAAATGCTGATTTATTCTATTAGTCACTTCAATTAATAATTTATCGCCGATATCATGACCGAGTGAATCGTTAATAGTTTTAAAGTGATCCAGATCAATTAGTAA
>JALVAL010000534.1 GCA_027011205.1 Gammaproteobacteria bacterium | reverse complement strand
AGTGTTCGGGTGCTTCACTGAAATAAGAAGCATCAGTCTCACCATTGGCATCGGTATTGGTGCTGACATGGCTATTTTCCTCTGCTGAAGCAAGGCTGCCTTCTTCATATTCAATTTTATCTTTTTTTGCCACCAAAACATAAACCGACAGAAAAAAATCAGCTGCCGTTCTTAAAGCGCTCATCAACTTTGAGTATACGGATAAAGCCAGCTGATCTTTTATTATTTTAAAAGACATATCAGGCTCTTATCAGACCTTCATGAGCGATAACCAGCGATTCTATAGCAACACCCTGATCCAGGGCATTCAATTTTGCTGCATTCCATTCACAGACCCAGGCATTATGCAGGTTATAACGAAAATATTCTGATCCATCTGGCTTAAGCATCATGACAGAGATTTCCCTCCGCTCTACATTCCCCTCAGCACTTTTGGTTAACCAGTTCCATAGTTCAAGTGATTCACTCATACCCCAACGAAAAGTTACTTCACTATATTCGACTCTACCAGCCAGCTTTCTTACCGCTGGAGCACCGCCGCCTTCCCGATAGTCAATTGGTTTAATACGCATTCCAAGTCCTTCAACTTCGGAAAAATTAACCTGAACTCCCTGACCAATATCAACAATAAAATTATAATTACGCATAATTTCAGGCTCATTTAAAACCTGATTGGCTTCTTGCTCAGCCATTGCCGTTCTCCTTATCTAATGATTTATCAAATATCAACGTATTAGTGCTATTCAGCTCCACCCTCTTCGCTCTCAACCTCAGTTCCACCTGCCCATTGGCCAACCTTGAAAACGATAAATTCAGCAGGTTTAACTGGAGCAATACCAATTTCTATCTCCAGACGACCCGCATCAATAACTTCCGGGGTATTGATTTCAGCATCACATTTGACAAAAAAAGCCTGCTCGGGAGAACTTCCCTGTAAGGCACCATCACGCCAGATCAATGTTAAGAATGCACTGACGTCACGCATAATAGATTTCCATAGGGTTTCATTATTTGGTTCAAATACCACCCATCTTGTGCTTTCACTAATTGATTCTTCAATCATCATAAATAACCGTCGAACATTGATGTATTTCCATTCTCCGGCATCCAGTGTACGCGCACCCCAGACTTTAATACCCGTGGTTGGAAAACTGCGAATACAATTAATGCCTTTGGTGTTCAATTCACCCTGTTCAGCCTGTGTCACATTATAGGATAAGCCTAAGGCTCCGTTAACCGACTCATTTGCCGGTGCTTTATGGACACCCCGGGTTGCATCGGTTCGGGCGTAAATTCCTGCCATAAAGCCCGATGGCGGGGCTAAAATTTCATGTTTTTTCCTCGATAAGGGTGCCTGAGTAAAAATCCAGGGAAAGTAAAATGCAGCATAACTGGTATCAGGGGGTCTGAGACCTGCATTCTTTTTGGCTTCACCTGCTTTACCACTACTCGCAGTTGTTGCAGCTAGCAATTTTAAGTTATCAGTATTTTTAACCACTTCAGGCGGATCAAGTATGGCTATACGGTCTTTTAATCGTTCACAATGATCAATCAGGGCGGTATGTGAACTATTATCAGAAT
>JALVAL010000533.1 GCA_027011205.1 Gammaproteobacteria bacterium | reverse complement strand
TTTACGCCAGGCTATAAAAGACCGGAAACTTGAAGTTTATTATCAGCCTCAGGTAAATTCAGAGAACATGGTAACAGGACTTGAAGCTCTGATCCGCTGGAGGCATCCTCAGCATGGTTTTATAAACCCCGAAGAATTTATAGCTATTGCTGAAGACACTGGAATAATTCTCGATATTGGTGATTTTGTTTTACAGCAGGCTCTGCAGGATATGCAGAAACTTCAGCAGGAACAATTAGAAGCCGCCCATATTTCCATTAATATCAGCCCATTTCAATTTAGACATCCTGAATTTATTAATAAAATAAAGCATATTACTCGACAATATCATCTGAAGCGCCAGTTTCTAACCCTTGAAGTAACTGAAGGCATTATCATTGACAACCTTTCAGAGACCATAGAAAAATTTAATCAATTACGGCAATTTGGTATACGTATGTCTCTGGATGATTTTGGCACAGGTTATTCTTCTCTGAGTTATTTAAAACGTCTACCACTGGATGAATTGAAAATCGATAAATCATTTGTTTTTGATATTCTTAAAGATCCACATAGTGCATTGCTGGTACAGACAATTATCAATATTGCTAACCAGTTTGGCCTTGATACGGTTGCAGAAGGAGTGGAAACAGAGGCCCAGATGGAATATTTAAAAAAAAATCGTTGTAAAAATTTTCAGGGCTATCTGTACAGCAAGCCCCTGCCTTTTGAAGAAATAAAATCTTTCCTGAATAAACAAGAAACCTTAAGTGAATAATAACAGATAGAATCTGTTCTATGTCTGTTTGCGGACAGTTTTACAGTCCATAATAATGGCTTCTAATGCCTTTAAGGGCTGTTTACTGGCGGTAACAGGACGACCAATGACCAGATAATCAGACCCCGCAAGCAAGGCCTGGGACGGTGTCATAATTCGCTGTTGATCGCCCACGTCTGAACCTGCCGGCCTGATCCCCGGAGTCACCAGACAAAAATCCTCAGCCACTTCTGTTTTTAATAATTCAGCTTCCAGAGGAGAACAGACTACCCCGTCCAGACCTGAGTCTCGAGCCAGTCTGGCCAGCCGCAGAACCTGTTGTTCCGGCTCAATGTCCAGACCTGTTTCAGCAATATCCTGACGCGAGAGACTGGTAAGCACCGTAACAGCAATTAACAAAGGTTTATGAAACCCACTATTTATGGCCTTACACGCCGCCTGCATCATTTTTCGCCCACCCGAAGCATGCACATTAACCATCCAGACCCCAAGATCGGCAGCCGCTTCACAGGCCGCTGCAACGGTATTTGGGATATCATAAAATTTAAGATCCAGAAACACATCAAAACCCTGAGCAATTAATTTTTTAACCAGCTCAGGCCCACAGCGTACAAAAAGCTCCTTGCCCACTTTTAAACGGCACAACTCCGGCTGCAACTGATTAACAAGATGTAAAGTGGATACTTCATCTTTAAAATCCAGTGCAATAATTATTTTTGACTGATTATCTGTTAAGCGTGACATGGGTTTTCCTGTTTACACCAGGAATTATTGATCTTTAAAAATCAATAGCTCCTGAAATTGAAATCATTATATAATCCTGGAA
>JALVAL010000532.1 GCA_027011205.1 Gammaproteobacteria bacterium | reverse complement strand
CTAAAAATTATAATCGTCTGACCACCATTATTATTGTTTTACTTGTTGTTGCTCTGGCCGTTGGAGCGGTTATTATACGTAAACAACGAACCAGTCAGGTTGCCTCGCTGCCTGATATTGAGCCAACACCCTGGGCACTGCATACTATAATGATTAAAAAAGGCCATCTTTCACAGGAATTTCTGGCACTGGCGACACTTAACGGCAGTACTGAAATTACCATAAGCAGTCAGATTTCTGGAGAAATTGTTCAAATGGGCCCCAGAGAGGGTATTAAAGTAATAAAAGGGGACTTACTGGCTAAAATTTCCGTTAAGGAATTAATAGAACAACGAGCTGGACTTGAAGCTCAATTACAGGGCGCAGAAGCAGAATTATCACGCAGCAGGGACGAATTTGCCCGTCAAAAACAGCTTATTAAAAAACACCTGACATCTCAGGAATTATATGAGTCGAAAAAAACAGCTGCTTTAGCCGCTCAAAAACAGGTTAATAATTTACAACGCCAGATTGCAGCACTTAATGTACGCATTGGTTATGGTTCTGTTTATGCCCCCGCCGACGCCCTGGTTGCTTCGCGGCTGTCTGAACCGGGTGATATTGCCATGCCTGGAAAAATTTTATATAAACTAACTATTGATACCACCTCCAGACTGCAGGTTAAATTACCGCAGCAGGTACTGGAACAGGTTCACTCAGGCACCAGAGTGATTCTGAGCTACGGCAGCTTACAGCAGGCGGTTTTTCTATCCAGAATATTCCCTGCCCTGGATACTCATGCTTTAGGTACTGCAGAAGCAGATTTAAACAGTATGCCTTTTGGTTTACCCAGTGGTTCACGAATACCGGCGCATGTCATCTTAGCCTCAGTTGAAAACGCTTTAATTATCCCTCATCGCGCTATAGTGGAAAGTGGACATTCCTCTACCTCGGCTGATACGGGTAAAAAAGGCTTTGTTTTTAAAGTTGTTACACAGAACAAAAAAGAAAAACTCAAACGTATTGATGTTGATATTATTTTCCAGGCACACAAAGCTCTGGCCATCAGCAGTAAAGAGCTGCATGCTGGTGATCGGCTGATTGCAGCCCATGAAAGTGTTCTGATACAGCTTAAAAATAATGATCCGGTTGTCACTGAGGCTCTAAAAAGCAATTCAGGAGCCAGTCAATGAGCTTTGCAGAACGCTTATTAAGTCAGCCTCATGCTATTCTTGCTGCCACAATTATTGCTTTACTTCTTGGCTGGATGGGTTTTAACGCCATACCCACCAATCTGTTTCCAAATACCAACCGACCCACTATTTCGGTTGTTGTACAATGGCCTGGTGCAACCACTGAAGACGTCGCTAATGAAGTGACTCACGCCCTGGAAGTTCGATTATTCGCCATTGATGGGGTACGTAAAGTGACCTCCACCTCAAGAGATGAGGTATCAGCAGTAAAGGTAGAATTTGAATACGATATTGAAATCAATACTGCCGCTAATGCGGTCAGTACAGAATTATCCCGTGTCCGGGGTCTGTTGCCTGAGGGGATTCATGACCCGCTTATTTTTAAAATTACTGATGCTGCACGTCCGGTAATGACACTGGCCGTTACCGCCCGCAAGGGCAGTGGTCTGGATCTGGCTCAGGTCAGACGTATTGCAGAATATGACCTGCGTGACACCCTGTTAAATTTGCCCGGTGTTGCAGAAGCCGAAGTTTTTGGCGGTCCTGTACGTCAGGTTAGTATTGATCTGGATCGGGACAAATTACTGGCCCATCAACTGGACATTGCTCAGGTTTCCGCCGCACTTGCCCGTTCCAATATCTCACAACCTGCCGGTCTGGTCTACCGTGAAGGTGAACGCTTACGCCTGACGGCACAGACTCTCGCCAAAGGACCTGAAGATCTGGCTGCTGTACTGGTTCCCCTGGATGGTGGTCATCATGTCAGAGTAGGGGATTTGGGCAAGGTACACTGGGGTGCTTCTGATCCCACTTCTTTATATCATGGTAATGGCACTAATGCAGTGGCCATTGCATTATTACGCTCAGAAAAAGGCTTTGCACAACCGGTTATTGACTCGGTTAATCAACATCTGGCAGAAGTTCAGAAAAAGTTTCCTACCCTTAATATACAGGTAGCCGATACGCAGGGACGTTTAATTGGCCTGACTGTCAGTAATATGCTTGATTCCTTACGTGACGCAATTATTATGACCGTTATTGTGATCCTGTTATTTATTGGTAATAGCCGGGCTGCATTAGTGGTCGCTATTTCATTGCCCATCTCCTATCTGTTAAGTTTTGCCATCCTGTGGTGGATGGGGTTTGAATTTGATATGGTGACTTTATCCGCCATTATTATTGCGGTCGGATTACTGGCCGATGATGTCATTGTGGTCATGGAAAATATCGAACGACGAATGCGTGAGCTGGGTGAAGATCGACGACTGGCAGCCATTCGTGGTCTGGATGAAATTATATTGGCTGATACCAGTGGCACTATCAGTACTATTGTTGTACTGCTACCCATTATGTTTATCGGGGGATATGTACAAACCGTTTTAAGACCGTTAACGGTGACCCTGTCAGTTGCACTAATGGCATCATTAGTGGTTTCTGTGGCATTAATTCCGTTATTTGCTCCGTTAATATTAAAGCCCGGAGCGAAAGATCCTCTGGCCTGGATATTAAATCCCTTTACCCGCTATGTTATGGAGCCTTTAAAAAAATTATATCTGTTTCTGGTTTCCTGGGGACTGAACCATCGGGCACTGGTATTGATCCTGTTTTTCTTTTTATTTGTGGTATCAGCCAGTCAGATGAAATTACTGGGGCGGGAAATTATGCCCCTGATGGATACCGGAATATCTCAGATTACTTTTGAAGCACAGTCTGATACAGATGATCAGCAGATGCAGACCATTATTAATCAGATTGAAGCCGTTATACGTCATGAGATTCCTCCACAATGGCTAATTTCAGATTCTGTTATTATCGGTTCCGAACCGGGTGTTAAATCTTTCGGCGCACAGCGGCTATTACAACAGGGGGAAATTACCCTCAATCTGGTGGATCGTTTTCATCGTGATCGCAGCTTATATGATATTAATGAAACCTTGCGCCAGAAGCTGAGAAAAATTCCCGGATTAATCACAGCCAATGTTTCTGTTTTTGGGGCAACACCTTTATCCTCAATACGCGCTAATGTGGATGTAATGATAAAAGGACCGGATCCCATTGTACTGGATGAGCTGGCCACCCAGGTTGTTAATCGATTAGCCACTATTCCCGGCTTAACCGGTGTTGAACGCAGCTGGCAGGGGCATTCCACCCGGATAGAATTAAATGTCGATCCGTCATTAGCCCGTCTTAATGGCTTATCCGCCTTTACTATTGCTCAACAGGTGGCACAGGCGGTGGGGGGGACTTCCGGCGGCCGCTTAAGGGTCATGGGAGAAAACCCCATTCCAGTCTGGGTTCGGCTGCAAAATGGCCAACGCAATACCGCTATTGATCTGCAGGCCATTAATATTCGAACTAATGACGGCAGCTTTATACCTCTGGCTTCTGTTGCCAGTCCCCAACTGGTGATAACTCCTACTGCCGAAACCCATCAATATCTTGAACCCACCATAGATATACTGGCCTGGCGCAGAGATATTGCCATTACCACCTTACATGATGAAGTGGCCAAAGCACTGGCTGATCTGAATTTGCCGCGTGCGTATAGCATTTCTTATGAAGGTGAATTTAAACAATTATCTGAGTCATTTTCCCGTCTGGCAAAATCGTTTTTATTAGGTCTGGCCATGCTATATTTAATGCTTAGTGTCACTTTCCGGTCATTTCTTGATCCGCTGGCCATTATGGGCAGTTTACCCCTGGCTGTTATCGGTGCTGCCTGGGGATTATTATTAGGTGATAAATTTGGTTCCATGCCTTCTTTTATGGGGCTGATCTTACTAATGGGTATTGTCGTCAATAATGGTATTTTATTAATTGATTTTGCAAAAGTTGCAATGCACAAAGGCAAGGACATAAATAACGCTTTACTGGATGCGGTAGAAAAAAGAACTCGTCCTATTTTAATGACAGCCCTTGCTTCTGCCGTGGGAATGATACCTATCGCTCTGGAGTGGGCGGTCGGTATTGAACGCTTATCTCCGCTGGCACTGGTGGCTATTGGTGGTTTAATTGCCGGAACCTTCCTGACTTTACTGGCGGTACCGGTTTTTTTCTCATTACTGGTATCATTACGCCGTAAAGTATTTAAACCAGCTATTGAAGATTAAGATTTATGAATCTTGAAGATAATATAAAAATAGCTCAGTTACTGGGTAATGTTTCTGCCTTAAGAGATCATAAAACCAATGAGCACAATATTCGAGTGGCTTATTTGTCAAGTTTACTGGGTAAAAAATTTGATTTAAACAAAGCGGCGATGCAGGGCTTAATGAAAGGAGCATTTTTACATGATATCGGTAAGATTGGCATACCTGATGAAGTGTTATTAAAAAAAGATCGATTAAACAAACAGGAATGGCGGATTATGAGACAACACCCTGTTCTAGGGGGGGAATTAGTAAAGGATATTGAATGGTTCCATGATGCGATACCCGTCATTTTGCATCACCATGAAAAATTTGATGGTTCAGGTTACCCCGGAGGTCTTAAAAAAGACAGGATCCCTTTTAATGCACGAATATTTGCCATTATTGACGTCTTTGATGCCCTTATAGCTGAACGTCCGTATAAAAAACCTTTTTCATTAAAAAAGACATTAAATATTATCCACAAAAGTAGCGGAAGCCATTTTGACCCTGCTGTTGTCAAACAGTTTATGCGCTGTTCAGATAAGTTTTACAGTATCATCTCAACCTGTTCAAAAAAAGATCTTAAAAAGAAACTCATCATAAGAAGAGGGCATGTTTTTGGTTTATAAATCGGATCTGTAACTTGGATTTATAAACCAAAAACACAATTATTATGGAATTAATTATTTACTTTGGTCTGACACTTGTTTTTTCAACGCTTTTCTCAATGGGTGGGGTTGGATCTGCCATCGCATTAGTCAGCATTTTTCCAATGGCTGGAATGCCCTTAAACCTGGCAAAAGCCGTTGGTTTATTTATAAATACGGTCAGTACTATTAGCGGCAGTATATTAAATTTTTTACGCCGTGATCTGGATTTCCGTTTTGCACTGCCTTTGGTTGTTTCAATATTAATCAGCACTCCAATAGGTGCTTATCTAAGTCAATATATTGCCGAATACTGGGTCAAGTGGGTGCTGATAATTTTTCTTTTACTCAGTGCCAGCCTGCTTTTAATACAGAAAAAACAGGCCAAAGTAAACTATACCAGAACATGGATACTGTATTTTATTGGTGCTGGCGTAGGTCTTGTTTCCGGCTTACTGGGAGTGGGTGGTGGTTCATTAATTATTCCCTTATTAATTTTTCTGGGTTATGAACCTAAAAAAGCAGCCTATACTGTTAGCTTTGTTATTCCATTTTCCTCACTAGGCGCCTTTTTTACCTATTTGCATTTTGTTCAAATGAACTGGTTATTATTAGCTGTTGTTACCATTGCCGCATTTCTTGGGGGAATTATTGGTAACCGTATTATGCATTATCGATTGAGTCAGAAACAGGTTAAACAATTACTTGCTATAGTTTTATTCCTGCTGGCAATAAAACTGACAATGAGCCAATTTTAACAAGACAGATTATATGGTAATTTAATATTTCAGCTAAAAGAATAGCTCATTTTGGCGGTTATAGAGGCGTTGAAATAATACTGGCTACAAGATTATCACGCACCTCGTAAGATCTTGTCCTTAAGGTCAAGGATAGTAGCGGTGACAACTATTTCCCAAAAGCCCGGTCTTTTAAAGCGAGGTGCGGGGTTTGCCTGGGCTAAAACAGTTGATTAAGGAGCAAACAATGAAAGCTTTAGATTTTG
>JALVAL010000531.1 GCA_027011205.1 Gammaproteobacteria bacterium | reverse complement strand
GGATGATAGTAATAGTAGAGGATGGTCTATATTAACTGCTTTTCCATCTCCATAAGCTATATATATTTAGCCAAGGATAATATATTTAAGTGTTACTACTATTGTATCCGGCTGAATTAAGAAATATCCTATTTCCTGCAATTTTTAGGTATTGCGGTACTGGCTGCTTTTTCTGTCATTTTTATAATATCCTGCATATTATTGGCAGTAAAAACTTTTCCCTTTCTGGTCGCCTTAGCGATGCAGTTACCTGCTCCTGTGCCCAGGATGTCAACTACATTAATCGTTAAATAAGGTTTTTGTCTGGCCAGTTTTCTTGCAATGGCACAGGGGTTTGAATTACAGCTTTCCTCGCCATCAGAAATGACTATCATGGTTGCCGGTTTATTAACGCCGTCTATCATCTGACCTGCTTTTCTAATGGCATTTCCAAGTGGGGTTCCTCCTTCGGGGTTCAGTTTATTTATAACTCTCATAAATTGCTGTCTTTTAGAGGGCGAATAAAAGCCATATTTTTTGGCACCCGGGCAATCTTTTAATACCACCAGACCGATATCCATATCACCAGGTGTTTTTTTTACTAAGGTGTTTACTGCTGTTTTTGCACCTTGCATACGAGACTGGCTGGCAGGACTTAAGCGACGAAAAAGATCGGCACGCTGACGCTCTGCAAATTGCTGGCCACGAGCCAATACTGAAAGTACCAGACCTAAATTAGCCTGGGCCATTTTTTGTTCAATTTGTCTGGTTTTATAAATGTCGGGTGGAAAGGCCATACTTCCTGATGCATCAAAGACGATAACCAGCTCAGGTGCAAGTTTTTTAGGCCGCTCTCCTGGACATAAGTTAACGATATTTTCAATTTGTTTGCGCTTGCAATTTTTTTGATAATTATCCAACTGCTGTTTTAATCTGGAAAATTTATTATTGGATTTTTGCAGAAACTGATTTTCTGCTGCAATTTTCTTCAATTGTTGACAATCCAGCTGTGCCTTGTCTATGGTATTTGACAGTTTCTGATAGGTAATACAATTTTGTATGTCATCAGCAAGTTGTTGCTTTATTTGAATAAAGGCTCCCTGTGGATGTTGAAGATAAGGATTTTCTGCATTAATTTGCTGTAATAATTTGCAATCATTTTTTGCCGAATTAATTTGCTCTTGTGTTTTATTGGCATAACAGTTATTTATTTCGTTTACAACTTGTTGCTTAAGTGAGGTGAACATGCCTTCAGGGTGTTGTAAATGAACATTTTCAGTATTGATTTTCGATAATAAAGGACAGTCACTTCTGGCAGCATCTATTTTATGCTTTAATTGTTGATACTGCGCACAAAGTTGAACGTCTTTTTTTAAAGTTTGTTTTAATTCTATAAATGGTTTTTGTGCATTTTGTAAATATTGATTCTGGTTTAAGATAGAGACCAGTTTTTGACAATCGCCCTGAGCAGTTTCAATTTCATTTTTTAATTGTGCATAGGCCTGGCAAATTTCGAGTTTAGACTCTACTTGTTTTTTTAATAGTATAAATTTTTCTTCAGTCTTCTGAAGCGATGGGTCATTGCTATAAATTTGGTCAAGATCGCTACA
>JALVAL010000530.1 GCA_027011205.1 Gammaproteobacteria bacterium | reverse complement strand
ATAGTCTACTGTGTGGGTGAGCCAAAAGCTAAACGCGAAGCAGGAAAAGAAGCGATGATGGAGTACATCTCTGCGCAGTATGAAGGCATCGACACTGCTTATAAAAATCTCATCATCGCGTATGAGCCTGTTTGGGCGATAGGTACGGGACTTACACCGACACTCGAAGATATTGAAGACATTCACGCAGAATTGAAAAAGAAATCAGCTGCACCGTTGCTTTATGGCGGCAGTGTCAAAGTGAACAACATAAAAGATGTACTGCGTGTCAAGAATGTAGATGGTGTTCTTGTCGGTAGTGCCGCTTTGTATGCCGAACACTTTTGTACGATGATCGCATACGCAGATGAAATAGAGAAAAATTAACACAAACAAAGGAGAAACAGAGATGATAATGAAAGGCAAACGAGGTCTTATAGTAGGACTTGCAAATAACAAATCGATCGCATACGGTATTGCAAAAGCGTGTCATGAGCAGGGTGCCGAGATGGCATTTACGTACTTAAACGATGCACTGAAAAAGAGAGTAGAGCCGATTGCCAAAGAGTTTGGCAGTGAGTATATCTATGAACTCGATGTAAGTAATGAGGAGCATATGGCAGGCATCGCTGCAAAGATAGAAAAAGATTTCGGCAAGATCGACTTTTTAGTACACTCTGTTGCCTTCGCACCAAAAGAAGCGCTCTCTGAGCCTTTTATAAAGACTACAAAAAGTGCTTTTCAAATTGCTATGGACATCTCTGTCTATTCTCTCATTGACCTCACGAACCGTTTAGAGTCGGTTTTAAGTGATGATGCTTCCATTTTGACGCTCTCTTATCTCGGTGGACCAAAATATGTAGTGAACTATAATGTTATGGGTGTAGCAAAAGCGGCACTTGAATCAACGGTACGTTATATGGCAGTGGATCTTGGTGCAAAAGGACAGCGTGTGAACGCTATCTCTGCAGGGCCTATCAAAACATTAGCGGCTTCTGGCATCGGTGATTTTTCACAGATACTCAAATGGAATGAAGTCAATGCTCCACTGAAGAAAAATGTAACGATAGAACAAGTTGGAAACTCCGCAATGTACCTGCTTAGTGATCTAAGCTCAGGTGTAACGGGTGAAGTGCATTATGTAGATGGTGGCTATAATATCATGGGTATGGCAGCAGCAACTACAAACGAAGAAGGTAAAACTATTTTAGCGTGGGACGCTAAATAGAATCTACTTCCCGATGACGGGCATGGACTCTAATTTATGCACGTTAGAGCTGTTGTAGTCATTGGGTTTTGCCCGCATATAGGCAGAAGCTTTGTCAACATACTCCTGGAGAGTAAAATTTCTATCCTCTTTATCAACAAAGTGTGATTCTTTAGTCTCTTTGGCTGAAGTTTGAGTTTGTTTGTTTTTTTGAACCTTTTCCTCTTTCATATACTTCTTTTGAATCTCTTTGTCTTTACTGACAGTCGGTTCCCAATCATCATGTAACCAAGACTCCAACGACTTTTGCATAGCTCCCTCTTTTTTTGTGCCCGCATTCGATTTACTTATACTATTGAGTGTAGCATTTTGTGATGGAGCGACTTCTGTTTTCGAAGATGCACAGC
>JALVAL010000529.1 GCA_027011205.1 Gammaproteobacteria bacterium | reverse complement strand
CCGCAAAATATTTTGAATTGTATGACAAAATAAGAGATAGTCTGAATGTGGAAGAAAAAGCAGTAAATATTGAACGATTGAAATTGGAAGCAGAGTATGACAAAAGAGACCAGATCAGAACACTTAAGGAGAATAAGAAAAAGTTTGGCTATATAATCATCGGATTGAGCCTCATCTCCGGATTGCTCGTTTTATTGATTATCCTTGTGAGAAACAAAACCAGGTTGGCTCAAGTGCAGTTGGAAAAAAAACTTATTGAGGCAAAGAGAAAAGAACTCAATGCAAAGCTTGAATTGAAAAACAATATGTTGATAGCCAAAGCAATGACTGAAATTCACAGAACCGAAATCATTCAAGGCATATTGGAAGATTTAAAAAAGATAAAACTAAAAGCCGTAAAAAAGGAAACCCAACATGCTATCAATTATATTTCAAAACGACTGGAAAAAGATATTAATTCAAATATTTGGAAAGAATTTGAAGTTAGCTTTGAGCAAGTCCACGAAATATTCTATAAAAACCTGAACGGAGAACATCCTGATTTGACTTCAAATGACAGAAGGCTATGCGCCCTTTTAAAACTTAATCTCACTTCCAAAGAAATCTCTCAAATCTCAGGACAGTCCATCAAATCCGTTGAAAATGCCAGAACCCGCCTAAGAAAAAAGCTGAATCTAACAAATACAAAGACCAATTTAACGGTCTATCTAAACTCCTTGAGTTAGTGATACAAACCCATTCCATGTACAAATCAACCACCTCCCTCAAATTTGCTAAACATTTGACATTCAACAATCTACGATGGACATGAGTGTTATTGCAGGGTTAGTATTTTGCCTTTGAGTGATTAGCACAGGGTGAAAAATTAGCGCAGATGGTTTTCTTAATCTAATTTTGCCGCAAAAAGGCGATATGAAAATAAAAGCAAAAAAGAGCAAAAATATTGATAGGCAATTAAGAGATATTGAGGTTAGGAAAAAAGCTTTGAAGAAAATCATAAGAGTAATAACCAAAAACAATAACAAAATTAAAAAATCGTAATCATGAAAAATTTTACCTTTCTAATCGCATTTTTTATCACACTTAACATTAATGCTCAATGGACAACCGACACCGATGTCAACACACTCGTGGTCGAATCGGAAAGTGAAGATGTGAAAGCCATTGGCACATCCGACGGTCAGACCTATGTTGTTTTCTGGAAACCTATAGCCGCTCCAACATATTATGAATTAAGGCTGCAATTATTGGATACTTCGGGGAACAGACTATTCGGCGAGGATGGTATGCTTATCAGCGATAACATCCCGATGAGTTCATTTACGGTATCATGGTCTGTGGCAGTGGATGCAAATGATAATCTATATGTCGGCGTAACCGGCACAGGTGATTATCAAGGTCACGTTTTTAAGATAGATACGGGCGGCAATCAATTATGGGGCGCAAACGGTGTGGATCTCAGTGATGCCTTCCAAGTAATTGTTTTACCCATGGAAAACGGTGAGGCAGTTGTATCATGGATACCCAGAAGTCAAGCATTGATGCAAAAATTCGATGCGGACGGAAATCCCGTATGGTCATCGCCTCAACCGGTTGAAAGCGGTTC
>JALVAL010000528.1 GCA_027011205.1 Gammaproteobacteria bacterium | reverse complement strand
GTATTTATTATGTAATGGCAAAGGCGCTTATTTTAACCAGCCTGATCCTTTATCCAGTAAAACTTATCTGGCAATTGCCAGTTTAAATTCCAGCACCGCGCAAGCACAAAAAGAAGCCCGTATTTTTCTGGCCACAGCACTGGATAAGGCTCATATAGAAGAATTTTTCAGCCATCTTATCCAGCAGCAATCCAGGGTATTATGGAATAATGAGCAACAGAAAGTGGAAGTACTGAGTCTTCGTACTTTAGGTGCGATTATTCTGGATAAAAAAATAGAGACCCACATTGAGCCAGAAAAAGTTTTTCCCGTGTTACTCAATGCCGTAAAAAACATGGGGCTGGACTGCCTGAACGAGTCAAAAACAGCACTTAATTTAAGACAGCGTATACAGTTTATCAATACTCAGAAACAGTCTAATAAAAATTGTCCGCATATTTTAGCCGCTATTGATTTACCAGATCTTTCCGATGATTATTTAATCAGCCAGCCTGAACAATGGCTGTTACCACACCTGACTAATGAGAAAAGCATTAAACAATTACAAAAACTGGATCTGTATAATATATTTTCTGCCCTGCTCAGCTGGGAACAGCTTCAGCAGCTGGAGCAATTAGCACCTGAAAAGCTCACCGTTCCCAGTGGTTCAAATATTCGCATTGATTATAGTGATCCTCAAAATCCTGTGCTGGCAGTACGGCTGCAGGAATTATTTGGCCTGCAACAGACACCGGCTATTTTAAATGGCTGCTTTGCACTATTGCTGCATTTGCTCTCCCCTGCTTCTCGCCCCATGCAGGTGACTCAGGATTTAGCCAGTTTCTGGAAAAACACCTATAATGAGGTCAAAAAAGAACTGCGCGGTAAATACAAAAAACACTACTGGCCTGATAATCCATTACAAGCTCAGGCAACCAGCCGTGCCAAACCCCGAAAACATTAAACTGGAAACCACATGCTACGCTATCAAATTATTCCTGTAACTGCTTACCAGCAAAACTGCAGCCTGCTCTGGTGTGACCAGAGTAATGAAGCCGCCTTAATTGATCCCGGTGGTGATGTTCCGGTACTGCTGGATGCCATTAAGGACAATAATCTAAAACTGACTCAAATCTGGCTCACTCATGGTCATCTGGATCATATTGGCGGTACCGAAGAACTGGCTCGAACCACCGGAGCTAAAATCATCGGCCCGCATGAGGATGATTTTTTCTGGATTGATATGTTACAGCAGCAATGCGAAATGTTTAATTTCCCCAAAGTTAATACCTTTACTCCGGATCAATGGCTTAATGAAGGTGATAGTCTGACTCTGGGACAGGAAAGCTTTGAGGTGCTGCACACGCCCGGCCATACACCCGGACATATTGTCATCATTCATCATCCATCACGCACTCTTTGGGTAGGTGACGTACTGTTTAAAAATTCTATTGGCAGAACGGATTTTCCCAGAGGTAATCACGAGGATTTAATTACTTCTATTAAAAACAAACTCTTTGCTCTGCCCGGCGATTATCAGTTTGTTCCCGGACATGGTCCCGGCGGAACTTTAGAAGATGAAAAACGGCATAACCCGTTTTTAAAGTAAATTTTAACGTAACTATCCAGCA
>JALVAL010000527.1 GCA_027011205.1 Gammaproteobacteria bacterium | reverse complement strand
TCCTTATCCGGTTCCAATTTTAGCGTTTAAAAATGCATTAACAAGCTCAATATACCATTACAAGTAGATTATTTAAGAAGTAAATTTATGCTCAATATGTGTCGTTTTCGTACTGCCAAACAATTATTTGCCACTTTGCTGGTATTATTATTTCTATTACCTGTCTCTGGCTATACCAAAGTCTTTAAGAGTGATGAATATATTCACCCGGTTCAACCGGATAAAGAACAGGCCAAACTCAGTTTTGTCATTGCCAAGCAACTGCAATATCAGCATTACCGCCAGATGGTACTGGACGATAAACTGTCATCCAAAGTTTTTGATGCCTTTTTAAAATCTCTGGATCCCAACCGTACCTTCTTTCTGGCCAGCGACATTAAAGATTTTGAGAAGTTTCGATATCAAATCGACAATGACTATCGCCGTGGTGAACTCGGCCATGCCTTTAAAGCTTTTAATCTGTATCAGAAACGTCATGCCGAGCGTCTGGTCTATTCATTAAATTTACTGGAAAACGATTACGATAAACTGGATTTCAGCAAAAATGAAAAGCTGATCATTGAGCGGAAAAAACAGCCCTGGCCTGCCGATAAAAAAGCGCAGAATGATCTGACCCGCAAACAGCTTAAAAATATGATCATCAGTTTTAAACTGGCTGGAAAAAATGATAAGGAAATTCGGGAATTACTCATTAAACGCTATAAAAATCAGCTTAACCGAATCCGTCAGACCAATAGCGAAGATGCGTTCAGGATTTATGTTAATGCCCTGGCAGAGTCCTACGATCCCCATACCCAGTATTTTTCTCCTCGGGTTTCCGAAAATTTTGATATTCAGATGAGCCTGTCTCTGGAAGGTATTGGTGCCATGCTGCAATCTGAAGACGGCTTCACCAAAGTCAAACGTCTGGTACCTGCTGGCCCGGCAGAAAAAGCCGGACAGCTTAAAGCTGGCGATCGCATAGTCAGTGTCGGACAGGGTGTCAGTGGCGAACTGGTGGACGTTATTGGCTGGCGTCTGGATGATGTGGTGCAACTGATACGCGGTAAAAAAGGCACGGTTGTTCGCCTTGAATTGATCCCGCATAAAAGCAAGGATGAGCACAAAACCCGCATAATAAAAATTGTCCGCAATACTGTAAAACTGGAAGAACAATCTGCTCAGAAAGAAATTATTAACATAGAAAATGACGGTAAAAAACAGAAAATTGGAGTCATTAAAATTCCTACTTTCTATATTGATTTTAAAGGTGCTCAATCCGGTGATCCCAATTATAAAAGCACCACCCGTGATGTCAAGAAACTGATTAAAGAACTGCAAAAAGACGACATAGACGGCCTGGTTATAGATTTGCGTAATAATGGCGGTGGCTCCCTGCAGGAAGTTAATTCGCTGGTGGGACTGTTTATTAAATCCGGCCCCACGGTTCAGGTAAAAGGTGCAGATGGTCGTATTGCCCAGTTACAGGATGATAGTGACGAAGTGCTTTATAGCGGTCCTATGGCCGTACTGGTTAATCGTCTCAGCGCCTCAGCCTCAGAAATTTTTGCCGGTGCCATTCAGGATTACAAACGTGGTTTAATCATAGGCAACCAGACTTTTGGTAAAGGTACGGTACAGGCTCTGCAGCAGCTGGAACAGGGTCAGATCAAACTGACTCATGCCAAGTTTTACCGGGTCTCAGGCGACAGCACACAGAATCTGGGGGTAATACCCGACATTTTGTTCCCGGCTATTTACGACAAGGACGAAATTGGCGAAAGCTCTTTGCCCGAAGCCATGCCCTGGGATGAAATAACCAATGCCAGTTACCATGATTATCCAGCCTTTGACAATTTAATTCCGGCATTAAAGAAACAGCATGACCAGCGCAGTGCCGGCAATCCTGATTTTCGTTATATACAGGAAACCATTGCCCGCATTGATAAAAAGAAAGACAAAAAGGAAGTCTCACTGAATTTTAAAAAACGTCAGAAAGAATACCAGGTATCCCGACAGGAACAACTGGAAATTGAAAATCGACGTCGTCTGGCCAAAGGTGAGAAACCCTATAAAAACATCCAGGAACTGGATGACGAGGAAGACATTCTGGGTCTCAATGAGCACGATGACGAAGAAGAGGAAAAAGAAGATACTGACAGCCGTACTTTGTTAATGGAAGCTGCCAATATTCTAGCGGATTTTATTCAGCTCAAACACAGTGAACTGGCAAAAAAATAAGCGGGTCAGACTATAAGCTGCTGTTTCTGCATAACAGCAGCTTATAGTCTTCATTCCAGATAAACATGATATTTCAATCGCTTAACACGGAATCTCACATCTAAATTTAAAATACTCTAACAAACATCTGAAAATATAAGAGATTAAAAAATAATCCATTTTTTTCTTACTATTTCCTTGCCCATTCCTGTTTCCTGTCCCATAGTTAAAAAACCGTCGCTAAAAATAAGCTGCTTGTCAGTTAAACGGAATGACGGTGTCAGAAAAAACCAAAGGAGTCAAACCATGTTTCATTACACTGAACTTGATATGTTTTGTAACGATGTAAAACGCTTTGCCGATGCCGATGGCTATGTGCCGGAAGCAGAAGATATTTGTCAGGATTTTTCATACCCTGAACTACAGTTTGAAAACCTCAGCAGCTGGAGTAACCACATACAAAACTCAGTCCATGCAACCCGGACTGCCCAGCAGAAACTGGCCGCCTGGAGAAACCGGCTTTCCTGAAACCTATCCTCTCCCAATGCCCTGTCATTGAGAGAGGGGGATTTTCGCAATTTATTCCTGCTTTATTAACAGGCATTAAGTACTTCCAGAAAATCATCCGCATATTTTTCCAGCTTACTGGCACCCACCCCATTAATCTGGGCAAATTCGTGTAGCGTTTTAGGATGATATTCCATCATTTCCATTAATGTCGCATCGTGGAAAATGATATAAGCCGGCACTCCCTGCTCCTGGGCCAGTTCGGTACGTTTTTTGCGTAAGGCATCCCAAAGCTCAGGATTAGCGCTATTTGCAACATTATCATCATACTGGCCTGAGCGTTTCCTGCGGGCTGCTTTTTTATCAGGCCGTTTTTTTCGCACCACATCTTTACGAAAATAAATACTGACCTCACCGCGTAAAACCGGGCGGCTGTCTTCTGTCAGACGCAGGGAGCCAAAACCATCCATATCAACAGCGATCAGACCCCGAGCCATTAACTGACGAAATACCGAACGCCACTGGAGCTCGGATAACTCCTGGCCTATACCAAAAGTAGAAACCTCATTATGGCGAAACTGTTCTATTCTGGGTGTTAATTTACCACGCAGAACATCGATAAGATAACTCACGCCAAACCGCTGTCCAGTACGAAATACGCAGGACAGAGCCTTTTGTGCTTCGGTTGTCCCTTCCCAGCTTTCCACTGGCTCCAGGCAATTATCACAATTCCCGCAGTCCTCATCCTGCTGTTCTCCAAAATAGCCCAGCAAACTGGCACGACGACAGGAGATAACCTCACAAAAACCCAGCATAGCTTCCAGTTTTCGTTGTTCCAGCTGTTTGATCTGTTCATTAGCTTCTGAGCTTGACAACATCTGCCGCAACATAATAACATCCTGCAGACCGTACACCATCCAGGCATCTGCCGCCAGGCCATCCCGGCCGGCACGTCCGGTTTCCTGATAATAGGACTCAATACTTTTAGGCAAATCCAGATGCGCCACATAGCGGACATCGGGTTTATCAATACCCATACCAAACGCTACTGTGGCTACAATGACAATACCATCCTGACGGATAAACTGTTCCTGATGTTTTTCCCGTACCTGAGCTGACAGGCCGGCATGATAAGGCAGTGCTTCAATACCCTGTTCATTCAGCCAGTGTGCCGTTTCATTCACTTTTTTACGACTCAGACAATAAACAATACCGGCATCCCCAGCGTGTTCAGTATTAATAAAGGATAACAGCTGCCGGCGGGCATTATTTTTCTGAGTCACCCGGTAACGGATATTCGGACGGTCAAAACTGCTGATAAATAATCGGGCATTAACCAGATCCAGTCGGCTGATAATCTCATTACGGGTGCTTTCATCTGCAGTTGCCGTTAAAGCAATGCGCGGTACTTGCGGAAATTGCTCATGCAGCAACGACAGCTGAATATACTCAGGTCTGAAATCATGCCCCCACTGAGACACACAATGAGCCTCATCTATTGCAAACAGGGCGATATCTATCTGATGCAGCAATGACAGCATGCGTTCCTGGCATAGTCGCTCCGGCGCAACATAGAGCATATCCAGTTCACCGCGCAATAATTGTGCTTCAATTTTCTGTACTTCAGCATAAGACAGACTGGAGTTAAGAAATGCGACGGATACGCCCTGAATTCTTAATGCCGCGACCTGATCCTGCATCAGCGCAATCAGGGGGGAGACAACAATACCTGTTCCGGGACGAAGAATAGAAGGAATTTGAAAACACAGAGATTTACCGCCGCCCGTAGGCATTAATACCATGGCATCATGGCTGGAGAGTAATTGCTCAATGATAGCTTCCTGCTCACCACGAAAATCACTATAGCCAAACACCTCTTTTAAAATAGTAAGAGGCTTCTGCTTTTGAACATCCTGTGCCATACTGCTGCTCATAATTGAGCTTATTGCCAGAGCGTTTCAGAGCACAGGTTCTGCTGACAGCAGCCCCGTACCCTGATATCAGAAGTATAAGAATGAAGCATATAATTAAGTTTACGACTTATTTTAACTGCTCATGCAACAGATTAAGAATACGATACGATGTTTTGGAGCTGTCAGGCTTACCATTAGAGTCCAGTACAATAATGACGGTATCATCACCCCGAGGAAACAGCTTGATCTGGTATTTGCTCTGATCTGCCGTAGTTTTATCTTTCCAGAACTTCAGCCCGGACAGGAAGCCACCTTTCTCTTCTGCCAGTGGATCGTTATAGGTAACAAAATAAACGCCTTCTTCACGGTTACGATCTTCCACCACAAAGCTGATACGATCCAGTGCTACACCCGTACGACGCCAGGCTCTCGGGAAGGTTTCCTTAACCACCAGACGGGAATTACCCTGAGCATTTCTGGAAATAACCGCTCGATCCACTTTCTTAATGACCGAACGAGCCAGCAGGGCCTTAGCTTTCTGCTCCTCAACACCCATATAAACCATCATACGACCCAGCATTTCTGCTTCCAGCTCCGGATCTCTGGGACGAGGCTTCCAGATAGTACGTTCTGTTGTCTCGTTCTCTATGACCTCTTCCATGCCATAATGGGTCAGATATAAATCAACTTTGCCTGGTTCTTCATCTTCTTCTATACGCACCCGGAATTTATCCCGCGTACCTGCAGAATAAAAAGATTCCAGAACATAACTTAAGGCTGAACGAATAAAGTCCTGTGGAATATCAGCACGGTTTTCTGCCCATTCTGTTTCCAGAATACCGGTAGCCGGATTTTCCCGTTTGATTAACATACCGGAATTAAGCCAGAATTCACGCATTTTTTCCCATACCTGCTCCTTGGTACCAGTGATCACCAGATGACGAACATCATTACCTTCTTTAACCAGTTTAATATTTTCCTGTTTAGGCAGAACCTTATCCACTGATGCCCCGCCCTGACGCTCCTTGCTATAGTCCTGATACGAAGCAATACCACCGGTATTAATATCCGGTACCACCATCATTTCATCGTAATTGGCAGTGGTCAGATCCGGTGGAATTTCCAGCGGCTCAACATCGCTACTCTGTTTTTTATAATCAACTTTACGACCTGCAAAGGTATCATCTACACTGGAGCAGGCTGAAAGAATGGAAGCTATTGCAAGAACCAGAGCCAGTTTTGCAAAAGGTTTTAGGATTGAATTATTACTGCCTGCTGCTTTTGTTAGGGGTGTTAATCTATTCATTTCTGAGCCTGTTTTAATACCAGTCATAGTTAATTATTTTATCCGGTGGTGATGATTATGACGCCTGCTTTACCGCATCACGTATTACATCATGAAATTTTTTATCCAGTACCGTTAAAGGCAGGCGAATACCATCCGGGATCAGCCCCATATCATATAATGCCCACTTTACGGGAATAGGGTTCGACTCTACAAATAATTTCTGGTGCAATGCAATCAGACGATCATTAATCGTACTGGCCGTGTCCCGGTCACCAGCTAAAGCAGCGGCGCACATTTCATGCATCAGTTCAGGAGCCACATTGGCAGTAACAGAAATATCACCCTTTGCGCCCATTAATATCAATTCCATTGCGGTGGCATCATCGCCGGAATAAACATCCAGTTTAGCACCGCATTCATCCATGATCTGCTTGCCGCGCTGCAAATTACCCGTAGCCTCTTTAATTCCGATAATATTGGAAATAGCTGCCAGACGAGCCACTGTTTCAGGCAGCATATCAACCGCTGTACGACCCGGCACATTATATAGAATTTGCGGTATCGCCACGCTTTCAGCAATTGTCTTAAAGTGCTGATACAGCCCTTCCTGAGTCGGCTTATTGTAATAAGGTGTGACCAGCAGACAGGCATCGGCTCCTGCATCCATAGCACACTTTGTCAGTTCAATAGCTTCTGTTGTAGAATTAGCACCGGTACCGGCAATAACAGGCACCCGATTATCAGCAAATTCCACTATCTGTTTAATAGTCTGACAATGCTCCTGCTCATTTAGAGTCGCAGACTCTCCAGTAGTTCCCACTGCAACAATGGCATCGGTACCATTTTCCACATGAAACTCAACCAGCCTGGCCAGAGACTCCTGATCCACACGACCATCTTTGTGCATGGGTGTCACCAAAGCAACCATACTGCCACTAAACATTCAAAAATCTCCATTAACAGATTAATTTAATAACCTTCTATTATCCTTGATTCCCATACAGAAAACCACTGCATTTGGTGCATTTTTTATTAGGGCTTTATTTCTTCTGTCTGGTAGTCAATAATTAAAAAAACGTAACTATAAAGAAAGCAAAAAATTAATCATAAATTACTGGAATATAAAATCTATGCCTGATAAATCTGAAAATCAGCTTGTTATTTCTGCCATCGGCAGTGATCGACCCGGTATTGTTAATGAACTGTCCCAGTTAATTGTCCAGAACAAAGGCAATATTGATGACAGCAGGATGACGGTTCTGGGTGGCGAGTTTGCAATTATTCTGTTGATTTCAGCCCCCGCTGATGATCTTGTTCACATAGAACAGCTGCTTAAAGGGCAGGAAGAAACACTTAAACTCAGTATTATTACCAAATACACACGACCCGGCAATGAACCAGAAAAACAGATACCGTATGTGGTTGAAGTGCTGGCCATGGATAATCCCGGTATTGTCTATAAACTGGCGGACTTTCTTTCCAGCCGTAATATCAATATTCAAAGCATGCAGACGGATCGTTATCCGGCACCACACACCGGCACCCCCATGTTTGCCATTGAAATGATCATTACTATCCCACAGTCTATTATTATTAATGAACTCAGGGATGATTTTCTGGATCTCTGTGAAGACATGAATCTGGATGCTTCTATTGAAGCGGCACGGTAATTAACCCAACAATGGAGCTATCAAATCAATGAGTCAGCTAGAAGCAGGAAAACAAGTACCGGATTTTACCGGACAGGCGACCAGTAATATAGAATTTAAACTCAGTGACTATCGTGGCAGCCCGGTTCTAATCTATTTTTACCCCAAAGATAATACCCCGGGCTGTACTCAGGAGGGTCAGGATTTCAGAGATCACTTTGCTGAATTTGAAAAAAAGGGGATCAAAATTTTCGGAATATCCCGCGATGGCATTAAAGCTCACGAAAACTTTAAGGCCAAACATTCATTTCCCTTTGAACTCATCTCCGATAAAGACGAAACTATCTGCAATTTGTTTGATGTTATAAAAGAAAAGAAAATGTACGGCAAAACCCATATGGGCATTGAACGCAGCACCTTTTTAATTGATGCTAAGGGTGTACTCATTAAGGAATGGCGGAAGGTGAAGGTTAAGGAGCATATTGGGCAGGTGCTGGGGGAGATATAAGAATTTAGCGTTAAGCGTTAAGCAAGAACCTAAACAAGACAGCAGTTACTACAACAGTCCATACTCTTTTCTTTTGCTTTTTCTGAACGCTGAACGCTGTTTTTTTAAAAACTAATGGATAATAATTTATGACCGAAAATGATAACAAAAAGCGTCTTTTTGTGCTTGATACCAATGTTCTGATCCATGATCCCACGGCTATTTTCCGCTTTGCTGAACATGATTTATTCCTGCCTATGGTGGTTCTGGAAGAACTGGATAATAATAAAAAAGGTCACTCTGAAGTAGCACGTAATGCTCGTCAGGCCAGTCGTTTTCTGGACGATCTGACCTCTGATGCCAGCTCTGAAGAAATTAAACAGGGTCTGGATCTGAACCAGCGCATTGGTTTTGATGAAGATACCGAAGAAGGTTTTCTGGCAACGGGTAAATTATTCTTACAGACTGAAGCCCTGCCTACTAAAATTCCTATTCCTCTGCCCGGTGAAAAAAACGACAATGCTATTTTAGGCATCACATTTGCCTTACAAAATAATACCGAACTCCCAAAAGTATCACTGGTGAGCAAAGATATTAATTTACGCATCAAAGCTGCTGCTATTGGTGTCCATGTTGAAGATTATAATAATGATCAGGTTCTGGAAGATGTCAATCTGCTGTACAGCGGCGTACTGCATCTGCCGGATAATTTTTGGGATATCAATACCAAAGAAGTCGACAGCTGGTCTGAAGAAGGTCACACCTATCATAAAATAGTCGGAGATGATGCCGGAAAATGGCTGCCGAACCAGTTTATTACCATTGATGACGACAGTGGCTTTGCAGCTATTGTACGGGAAAGCACTGATGAGGGAGCCATTGTTGAACAGGCACAGCATTTTGATTCTGAAAAACAGGCAGTCTGGGGCATTATGGCTCGTAATCAGGAACAGAATTTTGCCCTCAACCTGTTAATGGATCCGAAAATTGATTTTGTCTCTCTGGTCGGTCAGGCCGGTACCGGTAAGACCTTGCTGGCATTGGCTGCAGGACTGACACAGGTTCTGGACGAAAAAATTTATAATGAAATTATTATGACCCGGGTTACCATATCCGTAGGTGAAGATATCGGCTTTTTACCCGGTACTGAAGAAGAAAAAATGGCTCCCTGGATGGGTGCTTTAATGGACAATCTGGAAGTCCTGACCATGAGCGAAGAAGGGGGTGAGTGGGGCAAACAGGCCACTGGAGACTTGCTTGCCAACCGGATAAAAATCCGTTCTTTAAATTTTATGCGCGGCCGAACTTTTTTAAACCGATATATTATACTTGATGAGGCTCAGAATCTGACCTCAAAACAAATGAAAACACTGATTACCCGTGCCGGCCCCGGTACCAAGATTGTCTGTCTGGGCAATATTGCCCAGATTGATACTCCTTATCTGACTGAAACCACATCAGGACTTACCTATGTAGTGGATCGTTTCCGCAAATGGGATCACAGTGGTCATGTCACCTTAAGACGTGGTGAACGCTCACGCCTTGCTGATTTTGCATCGGATGTGTTATAAAGCGTTCAATTAATATTGTAATGGGTTTATTTGTATCTTAGAGGTAAATTTCAAAATGTTGGTAAATAGTTACAGGCCACTGTTATTTGTATTCATGATTCTAAGCACTGCGATTCTGACGTCCTGTTCTAAAGGTCCGGATGTGCGTCTGACACTTTGTCAGGATCTCAGTCAACTCTTATTAAATGGTTCTAAAGACAATATTGAGTGGACAGAGCATAAAGCCATTATAAAAGGCTATCAGGATCTGGAAATGCAGATTCACTTCAGCCTTACCCGCAGTAATGGAGTAGAAAAAAAATTGCAGGCATCCTGCTTCTATCCTTATGAGCAGGATGATATTGGCGCAGAAACCTTTGAAATGCCGACGTCAGCCTATTCAAGCTATCCGGTAAAAATGCTGCTTGACGGACAGAAAGTGGATTCAAAACAACTGGCACAAAGCATTAACAAAGTCATGCTGATGCAAGGCAAGCAGGCGATTAAGAATTTACAGGAAAAATTACGCACTATTGGCCAGAAAAAGAATGTTCAGCAAAAGACTTAAGCCCAATATTTAATTCAGGTGCTCTATTTTAGTTAATATTCATCACCTCTCCCAGAGGGGCAGGAGACTGATTTGTCATTATCTATTTTGTAGATGCACTGGTTAAGGACTGATGCTTCTGATCCGATACCAGGCTCTGTGACACCTGTTGTAAATCTATCTCCAGTTTCCCTAATGGCGCATCCATTGACATACGCACAGGCAGTTTCTGCTGATCCTGACTGATCCAGACATAAAAGAAATCTTCCGGTTTATCTTTGGTGTTTATCCGATATTTTATCGTCTGATAGGTTTTTCCTGATACCTTTATCTTTTCCATGCCCTGCTGACGGATCTGATAGAGATAAATATCATCCGCGATAATAATGGCTATTTCATCCTGCTTTGTTGCTTCGGGCAAGGTTCTTAGACGATAAATAAGTGATAGCGGATCCAGGATCTGAGAATAACTGATGTTATCCCCGGTTTCATCAAAAATAAAATAACTCAGATTATTGTCTAATAACGGATATTTTTTTAAAAAATCTGGAATCTCCTGAGCACCATCCGCTTCCCAGACATCATGACGGTCCAGATTAAGAAGTCCGGAACTTACTGTTTCCTTCTCACGTTTTTTATAGAGCAGAGTTTTTTTATGTACCCAGTCAAGATATAACACATCATGGCTCTGGCTTTTACCCTGATCCATTTTTTCTACCTGCAGGGTTTTCTTCAGGTCATTATCCAGAGTAGTAGTGTAAGTATATCGTACCGGATGAATAAACTCGGCCTTGGTATAGTTTTCAGTACTCAGTGACAATACAAACTGGCGCCCGTACTGCTTATCCAGAGTGCTCTGATTGGGAAGATAGGTTACCGTGGCATCGGCAATATCCGCCCAGATCATTGTTGTCAGTATGCCCCGATAACTTAATTTATAATGCAGGGTTTCACCGGGAGGAAAAGGCAGAGCAGTACTGGCGGAGAGCAGCACCGGACAGATAAGAAGCCATAAGAAAAAAAAGCGACTATTATTCATCATAAAGTTTAAGCTGAAAATAAGCTTCCCGTCATATCTGGTCTGCCTATTGAGCAGAAGTCACTGATGCCTTGTCAGATTCCGGCGGTATGGATGGCCAGGCTTGAATAACTGAATTTACCAGTGTACCCAGCGGGATGGCAAAAAACACGCCCCAGAATCCCCATAAGCCGCCAAAAAACAAAATAGCCACAATAATTGCCACCGGATGAATATTCACCACTTCGGAAAACAGCAGGGGTACAATGACATTGCCATCCAGAGCCTGAATAATGCCGTAAGCCAGCATCAGCCAGGCAAAGTCAGTAGTCCAGCCCCACTGAAAGAAAGCAATTAAGGCCACCGGAATAGTCACTACGGTAGCACCAATATAAGGAACCACGACAGATAAGCCCACCAGCAGGGAGATTAACAGCGAATATTTTAAGCCCAATAGTGAAAAGGTAATATAGCAAATCACTGAGACAATGGTGATTTCCCAGAATTTACCCCGCACATAATTACCAATCTGCTGATCCATTTCCTCCCAGACCTTGGTGGAAAGCTGAGTATCATTCGGAAAAAAGCCCAGAAACCAGCCAATAATCTTTTCCTTGTCTTTCAAAAAGAAAAACACCAGTAATGGTGCCAGGATTAGATAAATCATTATCGTAATACTGCTTTGAATGGAACTAAGAGAAAAAGTCAGTACATCTTTGCCTAAAGAAGTCACTTCCGACTGAATCATGGCAATTAATTCAATCACATATTCTTCAGAAATATAATTATAGTTAGATGGTAACTGCAATAATAACTGCCGGCCCTGTTCAATATATTTTGGTGCATCCTTAATTAAATCGGTAACCTGTTCCCATAACAGGGGCGTAATAATAAACAGGGTGATCAAAAAAGCTGTAAGAAAACCGACAAACACCAGTATCACGGAATAAAATCGCTTATCTATCCAGCGATTAAAAAACACCACCAGACCTTCCAGCAGATAGGAAATTACTATGGCTGCAAAAACCGGTGCCAGAGTATCGTTAAATACTAAAACCACAGTAAACGCAAGGATCAGAAATACCACCAGAAAAACAATCTGGGGATCAGAAAAATGGCGCTGAAACCATCGATTAAACAGTTCTACCATATCTGCACTATCCGTACTGATAATCTTTTTTTATTACTCATCATTGTCCATTTGGTGTTGCTGACAACATTCTTTATAGCGCGTCTGAAACAGAATTTCCAGCTCATCAATCACTTCCACTGCCGCACGCCCCTTAATAAGATGCTCAGTCATTAATGCCGCAGTTTCATTTAACATACTGTCTTTTTTAAGCATCGGAAAAGTTTCAGATAAACGCTTAATAGCCGCCACCACTCTTTCTTCCTGAGGGCGAGGAATATCGACAGGCTCCTGAGCCACCTCAATAAAACGACCTTCTTTTTTTGCCTTTGCCAGTAAATATTCAGCAAAAGACACTAAACTATTACGATCATCCTTATCCAGATCAGCAAAAATATCGAGTAATTTTTTTTCAGCTTTATTCATAATAATTAACTATTAAGTCTTAAGTTTGCCTAGTATATCATTTTTTGCCTGCTGTAAGATTGAATCCCTGTCCAGTGAGTCTAAAATACTGCGTATTGCATTTTTAGCCCCCCCTTCGCCCCAGGATTTACCCTGTTTAAGGTATTTTTGAGCAGCTTTGCCCACTACCAGAGTACCATAATAAGCTACTGAGCCCTGTGTCGATGCCGTTAATACCGTTGACAGACCACCGTTACCCAGTTTCAAAACACTGGAAACGACGTGAATGCACCAGATAGTCCCCAGTAATAACATTATCTGGCCACCAATTGTGCGGATTAAAGCCCCGGCTTCCGATCTGGTTAAAGGCAGACCATAAATACGGGACAAATGCACCACCAGAGTCGTATCAATAACAGCTGCAGACAGTAAATCAGCCACCGGTACCGGATTAATGGCTACCGCCACCCCTTTTAATACACAATAAGTATGGATCAGCTTATCTGCCAGATCTTTACGGATCAGCATTATTCGCTCGGTCACCTGTTCCGAAAGCTCTCCAGCAAACAGACTGGCATTTATAGCAGCCAGCGTTTTACCCTGCTCTTTAACAATAGACCACAGGCATTCCTTTAGTTCCCCGGTATCAGGAGGAAAAGATTGACAGGTTTCGGTTTCATTACCCTGCTCATCTACTAACAGATAGTATTTTTTGGTATTGCGCGCCGTAGCACCTATCACATAACAGGAATCTACCAGCCCCTCAACCCGATGTCGAAGTAAATTTAATAAGCTTTCTTTTTCTGTCCGGGTATAGCGATCCACCTTGTTCAGCACCAGAATTACCGGTCGGGATTCTGACACCACCTGTTTTAAAGCCTGATATTCCGTATCGGTCATATCTCCATCAACAATAAACAGAATAATATCCGAACGAGCAGCTATTTCATGTGCCAGTTTTTCTCGTACTTCACCCTCTATTTCATTAATACCGGGAGTATCAATAAAAAAGATCCCCTCTGCCTCGTATTCCTGACAACTGGCATAGGCGACCTCTGTGGTTTCACCATGCAAAGGGCTGATGGAAAATTTTGCCTGACCAATCAGCGCGTTCAGCAAGGATGATTTGCCCACACTGACTCGCCCCAGTACCGAAATATGAATATGCTCATGTTCTATTTTCTGCAGCATTTTTTCAACCTGCTGGAAGTCTGTCTGCAGTGCTTCGCGCACCTGTGCGGGTACTCGATGATCTTTAAGTAAACGGCTAATACTTTCTCTGGCAATACTCAGATGTTCATCACCCGAAAGGGTATCCCGGCTATCTGTTTCAGCCACATCAAGGACATTATCATTATCGGTTTTAGGCGGCAAAATTCGCTGCCACAGGCGATTAAGAGTCTTTACGGAGCCTGAGGACCAGTCTGATAAAATCTTTTGCGCGCGATTCAATATTTTCACTCAGTTGTTCCTTATACACATCACTGATCAATTGAGCAGATAACTCCCCGGTAACTTCCAGGGTTCGAGCCACTGACTTACCCAGGGTATCAAAGATCATCCCATAGGCAACAGCATGTATTAAACCACCACTTACGGTCCCCACTCCGGGAAAAGCCTTTAGACCATTGCCGGCAATAGCCAGCAGCAACGGCAGAGTTTTATCCATACGCGATTGTATCAGTTCAAGTAGTTTATTGGCATCAATATCCGTTGATGATACGCCATAGACTTTACACAGCGCCTTGATCATCTGAATCCCCAGAAAGCCCTGCACCAGAATATCCGTACCCGGGCTAATAGTTGCCAGCGAGGCCACAATGGCTTTTTTTGTATAGCCATTAACCAGTCGCTGGCTCTGAGAATATTTAAATCGGGCATCAATATTATCCAGACGCTCATTCAACATGCTGGCAACCGCCTGCTCCCTCAGGCTGTCCAGTTGTGCAATATCATAGTCTTTAAGGGTAACCGTTATCTGCTCAATTAATGCCTCTATTTCCGGCTTTGCCTGTCTCTGTACCCTCTCCTCCCTGCCATCGGGCGTAAGACGAATATATTCACGTACACCTCCGGCATTAATACTAACAACAGCAGGCTGAACAGGACTGGCCTCAAAGCGCCTGTGAATATTCTCAACAATAATTGTTCGTTCATCTTCCGTGTAGTGATCAGATTTATTCATAGCAACAATGCAGGGCTTTGACAGGCTCAACAGACGATTAAGCTCTTTAAACTGAGAGGCGGTCAAATCACCGTCACACAGATAAATCACCAGATGAGCACGTAAGGCTTCTTCCGTGGACAATAAATCCAGCTCTGCAAACTGTTCATTTAAACCGGGCATATCCGTCAGTATGCAGTCCTGCTGATGAGTACTAATGACTATTGACCAGTGATAATGCTCAATATCCCGGGTCGTCCCACCTAATACCGATGTTTCTATCTCACAATCCTCACCTGCTTGTGCAATCATGGCTTTGATCAGCGAACTTTTACCACTGCTTATATCTCCGTATAAAGCAATATAGATCCGACCTTCTTCCCGGCGTTGAGAAAAATTCTCCAGCTCCTGCTTAATGGCCGCCAGTTCTGGTGAAGATTCGAACTCTTTGTGCCAGAGTTGCTCATCCGGCTCTATTTTAGTTGTTTGCTCCTGCTGTTTTTCATAGCTTTGAGAAGCGGCCTGTTTTGTCTTCATTGCTGGTTCAATATCCATCCTGCTTTTTTGCAGACGCTGTAAACGCTGCTCAATATCATTGATAGATTTTGCCTGCAGTACCGGTTTTCCAGCCTTCTTTGATATTTTTTTTCTGGGCAATAATAACCGCCAGACAACCCGACCGACCAGCAGGGAGGACAACACAATCATCAGACCATACAGCCATTGAACCCAGAGCGGCTTTAGCTGCAATTGCTCCCACACTGAAAAGGACAGGTTGCTGAGAAATAATAAGGCAGTCAAAAAAACAACAAACAGTAAAATAACCGCAAAGATCAGCAGTATACGAGTTGAAGGGAGTTTATTCATAAACCATTATATAAAGAAGATAAAATAAAGGGTAACTCAAAAATAAAAACAGGCTCCGAGCCGGAAGCCGGGAGCCTGAAATCAGCACACACAAACTGACGGGGTATAATTAAAAATCAAATGCACCGCCACCTGATTTTTTCCTGGCGGCACCAGCCGCCTGTGCCAGAGCTTCTTTTATTGCATCAGGGGAAGCCATAATCCCCATAAAGCTGTGGGCGCCAGCCATTGACAGATCCGGGAAGTTTATGGCAATACGGAATTTAGCACTTAAGGCATAAACTTTACCGTCCCTGTCAACCAGCACTTCATATGGCAGATGAGCAGTAGAACGAATGTCCATAAAATCCACTTCTTTCATAATGGTTGCATCACTGCTCATGCCATCAGTCATGGCAACACCAAATACTGTTTGCTGCTTGCCTGGAATATCCACTCGATACACCTTCGATACGCCGCCCTTGCCTGCAGCCAGACCGGCCTCAACCGCTTTAATAGCCGCGTCATAACTGCCGTGCTCTGCAACTACATCAGGTTCGTCAAAATAAGGCATGCCGAACATATAATGATAGCCTTTCAGGTCATCCTCGTCCAGACCCTTTTTAGAACCAAAAGCCTGCTGTTTACCCAGCGCTTTTTCCAGTGCCTCAGTGACCTCTTTTAAGTCACCTTTTAACTGATAGGCATAAGCCATGTAAGTCGGGTTAGTATAGGCAACCTGAATAGAGCCGTCTTTATCGGTAATGGATATACGCTGCACCGCACCATAACCTCCGGCATCTGTTGCTGCGGCATTTTTCTTTAAGGTATCATTAGTAACAATAATAATATTCGCACCATCATAAGGAGAATATTCCCCTACAATTTTAAAACCGGCACTGGTGAGTTTAGTTTTTGTATCTGCTGCAACAGCAGCCATATCACCAGGCGCATTACTGGCCAGTATAAAGGGTTTAAGCTTGTCACCCGCATAAACAGAAATACTTAATAATAAGGCAAAAAGAGTAAAAATAGTCTTTGCTGGTGTTAGAATAGATATTTTATTATACATCGTTATTTTTTCCTCTGGATTGATTCCATTGCTATTGCATTTTTAGTTGTTATTATACAAAGATATCAAGCATGGATTCTGACAGACAATCAGAAATAATTCCAGAGCTTAAACAAAAAAGGGAGCAAAAGCTCCCTTTTTTATAGCGGTATGGAATTTCTAGAAATTCCAGCCGTATGCAATACCAAACGCATTCTGATTCATTTTGATATCGGCTTCGCCGCCGCCAAAAGCAGCTGGAATTGAGTTTTGTCCATTAACCTTTTCTTCAAAGGCATGCATATAGAACATGGAAATTTCACTACCGCCAGGCAAGCTATAGGTCATACCAATAGTGCCATGATCTTCAATAGTTGCTGGTGCTAAAATATTAAACATAGTCTGACTTTTAGCAATGGGCTGATCCGCATGACTATAACCAGCACGCAAAGTAAGATTTTTGTTCCACTGATATTCAGCACCTAACTTATAGATGGTCATATCATCCCAACCAAATCCGGAACCATTATTATTACCCAGATAAAAGGCTGGATTAAAGAGGTTGGCGCCCGAATTATTAGGACCCGACTGTATATCATTACCAATGGACCTAACATCGCTAAAATTAATTTGCTGGACATCAAATCCTAACAACAATTGATCGGTTGCTTTAAAAGCAATACCAATACCATAGTTTTCAGGTATATCTAAATTACCCTGTTCAGCAAACAGGCCTCTATATTGATCCAGTTCATCCATATCTATTTCAGAATTATAGACCAGACCAACGGTTAAGCGATCATCCATAAAAGAGCCTTGCCAGCCAACAGAAACACCAAAGCCCCAGGCATCATCACGCCCTTTACCCGATAACCTGTTAGGCACGGATGAAACCTGTCCAGTAAGAGGACCACCAGAAGCTTTAAAGTTGTCCAGTCCCCAGGCTTTAAATTGCTGATAAGCAACTTGCAATGAGATACCTACTGAGTGTTGATTATTAATTTTGTAGGATAAGGTTGGAAGAATCCTTACCTGTTCAAGGTTAATACCTGTACTCGTTTGAGCACCAAAAGCAGCCGCCGCATTAAAAAGACCTAAATTATCATAGCTGGTATTCATACCACCGGTGCCCACTACTGTTAAGCCAATAGACATATCGTTACTTAACATATAGTTAAAGCCACCTTCAGGAATATAAAAAGGGCCATCTTTATTACCCGTATCATTATAGTTAAGCGATCCTGTAGGACCTCCAGGCGTGTTAAATCCACCATTACCAGTAATAGTAGCCTTACGATCAGGATCAAAAACCTGAACACCAAAATCAACACGATTACCTACCCGTACCATAGCTGCTGGATTATCGGCACCAGAAATGGCACTGTCTGCGATAGCAATACCAACTCCGGCACGACCGTTAGCCTTGGTACCATTTCCCATCATAAAGTAACCATTGGTTGCCATAGCTGTTGTCGGGACAATCATTGCTGCAAATACCGATGCAGCTAAAAGACGATTTCTAATCATTACATTAAGCTCCTTCAAAAGCTGTTTTTTTGTGTCAGTCAATTTGTTACCCGGGGTACTCTTTATTTTTAAAAGGGATTGAGTTATCAGGGATAATA
>JALVAL010000526.1 GCA_027011205.1 Gammaproteobacteria bacterium | reverse complement strand
GTTGTATACACTATTCAAGATGAGGGAGGTTATGAACGATATTATTAATCACGGTGGTAAAAGAAAAAATGCTGGTCGTCCAAAAGGAGAGGGAACAAAAATGGTTAGAGTTCCTTTGGGTTGTCTTGAGCAAGTTAGAACTATTATTTCGGTTTATAGATTAGGTGATATTTCTTTGGTTTCTGAAGAGCAACTTTTAAAACTTAATGCGGAACAAAACACTCGTAAAAGAGTAGCAAAAAAACTTCAACACTCTGTAGATGATCCTGTAATGGATGAGATTACTAACAAGATAAAAGAGAAATCTAAAAAAAATATACATCCTGATATTGAAGAGATAAAACTGGGTTTTAAAAAGCTTTCTAGGCAACAACGTAGGCGATTGATTAAACAGCATGGCTCAGAAGATAAAGCTATTCAGGTTTTTATAAGGAAGAAGATCAATCTAAAATAATTTTTTACGCCTTCAGTGGTTGCTGAAACAACCATTGAAGACTTCACAAACCAATCTATAAGGAGATTGAATTTATGCAAACCAAAGTTTACCAGATTACCATTAATGAGGCGCATTTTAAGCGGGTTCAAGATCGTTTAAGTCTGTGTGTAGCTGCTCATAGTGATTATGCTGAATCAAAAAATATAAACCAATGGGATGATCCAATTTCTAAGTCATTAGCAGATGATTTGTTTACCTGTCATGAGTCTTTGGACCAATTCTTAAATAATTTGTTTAAAACGGCTAAGGAGGTTAAAAAATGATAATGCAAACATTATCAGATCATTTGAAGTTTTATCAAATTACATCAATTGAAGCTTGTAAGCTTTTTGGTCGTTCTCAAAGAACCCTAAAGCGTTGGGAGGATTCTCCACCAGAATGGGTACTTCGTATTGTTGAGATGGTAGGGCAACACAAACTAATGCCAGAAATTTGGTTAGGCTGGTATTTTGCGGATGAATTTCTTTATGATCCTGATGGCAATAAATACCATTATAATGATGTTAGGATGCTTTGGCTTACGCTTCAAAGAATCAGAAATTATGAAGATCCGGCTATGATTGATTCATTAAAAACTGTTTTACAGCGTAAAATTGATCTATTGAATAGTGAAATAAAGCTAACTATTCAAGTTGGCGATGGGCTTGATGGGCTGACTAAAGAGGTGAAAATTAATCCTACTACTTTCCTCAAAAAGACTGATGTCTTAGATGTTTTAGTCGATACTGTTGAGTAAATTAGCACTTAATAAATAGATACTTCATTGCGCATAATGTACCCATTTTATGTTACTTAGGAAGCGGGGATAATGATTGAATCCCCGCGACTATTTATACATAAAAGGTATTATGCTTGCACTGAAAACGAGATCATATATCTATTATCTAAAATCATATGCTGGATAAGCAATCCAACTGCAAGTTGGGCTAAACAAGCCCCTGCTAGGCTCACTATCTATTAAAGAATGTCTTTCTTTAGAATCATGCTGTTTTTATGCTGTAACTGAAAATATTTACGCCTTGTAGAATATGTTTTCCCGTCCCCCTTGTGGGGTAAGGGTGGTTTGCACTTAAAACAATACAATTGTTATTTCAGTGGTAAATTAAGAGTGAGTAAGTGACGCA
>JALVAL010000525.1 GCA_027011205.1 Gammaproteobacteria bacterium | reverse complement strand
GTCAGGATGAAAAATGACCAGGGACTTACCGCCAAAAAGCATTTCGCCCTTTGAATTTTTCAAAAAAGCACCGCTTGAAAAATCATCAAACTCCAAACCATCGGACTGATCAAAGTTTTCAAACAGTTGAGTACCCGGGCTAAATTTTGATATTCCTTTTGAGGTACTTATCCAAAGGTTTTTGTCATCGTCTTCCAAAAAACAATAAATAGTATTGGCGGGTAATCCATCATCGGTTGTGTAGATGTTTTTGAAAGATTGCTTTTTTACATCAAATGTAATCATTCCTTCGGCGAGGGTGCCGATGTATATTAAGCCGTCGCGTTTATGAAAATGAATTCCCGTAATGTTGTGTTTTACACGTTTGGGAACATAAGTTTTGATACTATCGGTGATGGGATCTATACTGAACAGATTGTTACTTCCTCCCACCCAAATTTTCTCGGTATCATCCTCAACGATACTAAAAATATGATCTTCAGCCGGCGAGTGTTTTCTTTTAACCAAGTTGTAATTTTTAAAATGTTTACCATCCTCCGATAATCTACTGACACCGTCCAATCGAGCAATCCAAATTCGATCTTTTGTATCTTTGAATATATATCTGTACAGGATATGCGTGGGTAAAGCTGTGGAGTCGGCACTGTTTTCTTTAAAATGAGAGAAGGTTTTTGTGTTGACATCAAAGAGATTTAAGCCATGCCAAAAAGTTCCGACCAGTATGTTTCCGTTTTTGTCCTGATTGATACTTAGGACTTTTTGCCCCTGAAGGCTATTTGGGTTATTTTCATCATAGACATACCGGGTAAATAAATTTTTTCCGGCATCGTATTTATTTAATCCTGATGTTGTTCCTATCCAAAGGAATCCCCGGTTATCCTCAAAAATGGAAAAAATAGATCCTCTGGTTAAGGAATTATCATTATCAGGTTGATGCCGGATATGCGTAAAATAATTTTTGGTTATGCTTAGCTTGATGACCCCGTAAAAACCTGAATATAGCCAGTGATTGCCGGAACGATCATGAAAAATGGCATTGGCACTGAGATTGGGATTCATTTGTTTTCCGGCAACGGAATTAGGTAGCTTTTCAATACTTTTTGATTGGGGATTAAAAATGAAAATAGTGTCTTTTGTTAAAATCCAAATATTGCCATGTTGATCTTCACTTACTGAGTTGATTGGTGCTGAGATGGTGTTGAGTTCTTTTGATGGATGGTTTTTATCGAAGAAGATGTCATTTTCTTTTTTATAAAATAGACCGTCGGAAGTGCTCAACAGGAAGGCATTTTCCGTATCTTGCCAAAGGTCATTGATATGTTGAATTGGCGAAGGCGTGTTGATTTTAATTTCCGAAAAGGAAAAATATCCTTCTGTGGTTAGTACTCCCCTGTAAAGTTTCCCCTTGATTGCCAACCAAAATTGTTGTTGATTGTCTAAATAAATGTAACTTGCGTCAAATGGTTTTTCGATATCCGGCAATTTGATTTGATAGGTTTTCCATGTCCGGTTGAGTGTATTAAATTTTGCAATTTGGTTTGATGAAAATGCCCATATATTATCAAATCGGTCTTTCACATATTTTTTAGCAATAAAGCCACTCAATTGATTTTCAGCCCAATAA
>JALVAL010000524.1 GCA_027011205.1 Gammaproteobacteria bacterium | reverse complement strand
TCCCGATACTGAACGATATCAACTTTTGTTTTATAATCGTTTTCAAGTATTTCTTTAATATATACCATATAAAAAAGATCCGGGTTACTCATCTTTACGACAATATCAACATCACTATCCGGTCTATTCTGACCTTTGGCAACAGACCCAAAAATCCCGATAGCAGTAATTCCGAATTTTTCGCTAAACGATTTCTTACGGTTTGTTAATACCTGTAATGCCTCATTAAGATTTTGTTTTTTTGTTTTCATCACCTGCCTTCAGTCGCTTTTCATATATCGTTTATAAAACTTAAATAAATATGATTGATTTATTCATCAAAGTCAATCCACAGATTATAAATTGTTAACCAGAACATAGCCACCTACCTCGCTCAAGTCGCTAAAGTCGCCCCTGCGCCTCACAGCCCTTCATTCATACTTCCGGTTCTATAACCCTGTAAATCAGCCGTAACATATAAAAAACCAACAGACTTTGCTACCGCAATAAGCTTCATTCTTATTTCAGGCAGACAGAGCCTGGCAATCTCTTTTTCGCCGACCTCAATCCGCACTATATCACCATGATGACGAACCCTTATATTACAAAAGCCAAAATTGCGCAAACTATTTTCAACCTTATCAATGGCCCATATTTTCTCTTCAGTAATACGAGAGCCATAAGGAAATCTGGAAGCCAAACAAGCCATTGCCGGCTTATCAGCAGTAGGCAAATTCATTTCACGAGATAATCTTCTTACATCCTCCTTTAAAAACCCGGCATCCAATAACGGTTGCAGAACAGCAGCCTCATCTGCCGCCTTCATTCCCGGTCTATGATCATTCAAGTCATCAATATTTGTTCCATCAGCAACAAAACCAATACCATGTTCATTTGCAATTTCCTTAACCACAGCAAAAAGCTCACGCTTACAATAATAACATCTATTCTCCGGATTATCCGCAAACTCAGGAATATCTAACTCATTTGACTCAACCGTTATATGTTTTATCCCAATCTGCTTAGCCAATATTGCGGAAAATTTTTGCTCACGAGTAGAATATGTTGGCGATAATGCCGTCACCGCCAATGCACGAGAACCAAGTTCCTGCTGAGCAACTGCGGCAATCAAACTACTATCCACACCGCCGGAAAAAGCGACAGCAAGCCCACCAGTCTTATAAATATTCCTTTTCAGTAAATCACACTTCTCACTAAATTCCATTTTATTCTCACTATTTTCAGAAAACAATAACATCAACTTGACTAATATCACTTAAAACTATTACATTATCAGAAATAAATCAATAAGATGCGCTTAAAAATAAAATTGAGGAAAATATAATGTCAGATATAACTTTTAATTGTCCGAAATGCCAACAGCAACTAGAAGCACCTCGTGAAATGATCGGCGAAACTGCAGAATGCCCTAACTGTAATCAACAGATGATTATTCCAACACCAGTTACAAAAGAAGCAACACCGTCGATGCCAGCAGCACCAAACCTATTTTCCAATATTCAAAACCAGACAGAAGAAGAAAATAAATGTCCGGAATGTAATAATCCAATGCCTGAAAATGCCGTTCTGTGCGTGGCATGCGGATTTCATACCAAACTAGGCAAAAAGATTTCCACCGACCTCGGCT
>JALVAL010000523.1 GCA_027011205.1 Gammaproteobacteria bacterium | reverse complement strand
TGCCAGAGGCGGGGTCATTGTATAACGACGGTTGATCAGTCTGATATGCTCGGGTCGGAACCGAATGAATTGGCTTCGTCGTGGAGCTGCCTCTATCTAAACGCGGGAATCCGGCAAATGCCTGTCCAATAGTGCCTGCGAGGGTTCTCCAAACCGTGACCGCGCCCCTGGCAATGCGCTGAAAAAGATGTAATGTTCTTTGAAATTGAATTCCTCTAAAACGTTTATAAATTTTGGTTCAGCATTTGTGATTATTTATGTAAAGGCTGCGAAGCACCGCGAAGCGGCATGGCCTTTACATAAATAATCACAAATGCTATCGATAGCCTCTTTAAGCGGCCAGCGGAAGTTCCAGGGCAATTGCCCAGACAAATCCGGATAATTCTCTGGCAATAGCTGTTTTGGCAATATTTGCATTTTTGCCTTTATTGGTCAAATAATAATAGCGGTTGCAGAGTCGGAGTTGGGCTTTCCAGGCTAAATCACATATCTCTGGTGGTAAGCCTTTCTGGCGTTTTTGAATTGCCCGACTTTTACGAGCCGGTAAACGATAAGCCTGCGCTGCTTCGATCAGAGATTTACGAGCATGACCGTTGCCGCTTTTGGTAATCGAGCCTTGACGCTGTTTTTCTCCACTGGAAAACTCCGAGGGAATAAGACCAAGATAGGCCATTAATTCTTCAGGATGTTCAAATCGGCTGAAGTCGCCTATCTCCGCCGCTAGGCTGGCTGCTATGACAAGAGAAATTCCGCGCATTGCCTGGAGTGCCTTTATAAGACCATTTAATCTGCTTTCCTCGGAAAAATGCCGGATTTGCTCGGTAAGCCGATCGACCCGATTACTGCACGTCCGCACTGTATCAATATATTCCTGCAACGTAATCTGTTGGGCTTGATGGGGCATGGAAATATCAGCCAGCCAATTGAAATAAGCTTTTGACCATTTGCTTTTCCCAGGGAAAACGATATGATATCGCAATAAAAATGCCGTTAACTGTTGTTTGGCTCGTTTATGGGCATTCTGGGCATCATTTCTTGCCCGTGTCAGATCACGGAGAGCTTCATCTTCTTCGTTGGGAACGTATATCGGGGTCAGTTCCCCCGCCCTATGTAATCTGGCAAGAGTTATACAATCTCGTTTGTCCGTTTTCAGCCGTTCACCACTTTTACGGGGAATTTTTGAAGGAGCGACAACTGTACAATCTATTCCCTTACTGGTGAGAAAGCGATAAAGGGGATAGCCACAGCATCCAGCTTCATAAACACATCGCAGCTCCGCTCCCTGGGAAATGAATTTGCGGAAAATTTTGCTCAGTTGATCCATGTCATGTGCTACTTTACCATAGTACCTTACCTCGGCATCACGGCCCTGATCAGCGACAGCTATGGATATTGTTTCTTTATGGACATCCAAACCGATATACTTTACAGTTTTTTTCATGACCTGCCTCCTTGGTTATGGCTCTGGGGTTGATTTTAACTGTCTATCTTAACCCACGTTGCAAGGATGGCAGGTCTTTTTTTGCTTAACTGTCAACCATAATATCTAAAAAGTGACCTGAATAGTTACCGAAGATTTTATGTGACTGGAGTATTTTCCCCTGCGAATCTCATATCGTAAACAGTAAAAA
>JALVAL010000522.1 GCA_027011205.1 Gammaproteobacteria bacterium | reverse complement strand
CACTAACTATGTCCATCTACTCGCTACCCTCGAAAAACCTGATTCAGCAGGCGCAATAGAAGTGACCTGGTCAAAGATTTGTGCAGTATGTATTGAAAATGTGGTCTGTCCCCGTTTTTCCCGCAGGTTTTAAAACACTTGAATTAACAATCAGCTAATATGCCGATCTATGCGGCATTCTGACTGTCTGAAACTACATTGTCCAGACTATTAGCTCCACCTCGATACTGTTTTATCTGTTCCACCATTGAATCCAGTAAGGTGGTGGAATCCTGCTGCAATTGCTGTAGTTCATCCGAGTACAGCAAAGCATTCATACCTTTAAGCAGTTCACTGACACTTTTTACCGGATCAGCCAGTTTTTCCCGGGCAAAGGGATCTTGCAGCAGTTTGTCCAGACGGCTGATAAAACCAGTGACATTTTGCAGCGCTGGATTGTCACTGTCCTGTGCTATGCTGCTATTGTCGGGTTGATAACCGTTATAGGTACTGATAGCTGCCTGCCGAGTTTCCTGATAACTCATATTGAGGGAAAACTGGGTTAACTCTTTATTGTCAAAGTTCATTTGCTGAGCATAATTAAACGCTTTCTGCACATCACCGGAAAAAAACTGTTCTGAAACTTCAGCAACATTATTAAGCAGCTCATCAATAGCCTGTTGTTCTTTTTTATTCAAATTGCCATCAACCTGATAAGAAAGTCCGGTGCTGGCAGAAAGACTGCGAGATACATTCTGGCTATTACCATCTGCTGAGGCACTGACACTACGACTGGACTGAGCATGCTGATCTTTAAACAGCTCAACAATGACTTTATCGCCTTCACTGGTCAGGATTTCCATCCGGGTTTTCTCTGTTCTGGCAAAACGGCTTGCTATAGATGCCTGTTCTATTGCTGTGCTACTTTCCCGAGTCTCATTATCTGTATCGTCATCCTGCTGACCGGTGATCTGCTGATTTAGTTTATCCACCCCCTGTTGAATCAGATCATAGGTTTTATCCACATCGTCCTTAACCTGACCATTAAGCACACTTAAACTGTCCAGTATATCCCTGGCCTGTGCAAAGCCCTGCTTAACACCCTCTCTGGCCTGCTGCATAAGCTGTTGCTGTTTCTCACTGTCCTGTTCCGATAAGATCCGCCCGGATACAAAACTCATAATACGGTCTGAGACTTTTTGCGGCGTAAAATCTTCTGCCTTGAGGCCTTTAAGCTCAATACCTTCATCCTTAAAACGCTGTTCCAGCTTATCCGCCAGTTCCCGGTTTAAAATAGCCTGGGTTTTTTTTGGCGTCAGTATGCCGATAGACAATGAATCCTGCCTGGTCAGTGCTGATTTTTTCTCAGTCGTCTGATAAGGTTTTATAGTGTTTTTAAGTAATCTGTCATTAACATTGGCAACCCCTGATAGTGTGGTTTCCATAATTCTCTCCAACATAAATATTCAGTTAATTTTCGGCACTCATTCTGCAGATAATAAAAAAAAGTCAATCTGCTTGTCCTGTTAGCGTCCAGAGCTTATTTTTCTTTATTTTTGGCTGTTATTTCTTTTCATTCTATCCAAAATGAGATATATTCTTGCATCCTTGTTATATCTCTAATTTTCAATCCCAAAAGAAATTAGAAACAATTTTTGAGGTCACAGTTATGCGTCATCGTGTAGAAATACAACCCAGTGAACATCAATTTTATGTTGAGTCAGAAGAAACTGTTCTGGATGCGGCATTAAGACAGGGTATCAATCTTCGCTATGGTTGCCGAAATGGTGCTTGCGGTGCCTGTAAGGGTAAAATTCTTCAGGGCAGCGTATCATATGATGAAGAACCTGTTGCACTGGAAGATGAAGATATAAAACAGAACCTGGCTCTGTTCTGTGAGGCAAAACCGGATTCAGAACTGGTTATTGAAGTAGAAGAAGTGGATCTCGGCAATGCCGTTGAAATAAAAACATTACCCTGCAGAGTGCAGGAAATGAACCGACTGGCTGATGATGTTATGCAGTTATTAATCAAACTTCCGGCGTCCGAACGCCTGCAGTTTCTGGCCGGCCAGTATATTGATATTCTACTTGAAGATGGCCGCCATCGCAGTTTTTCCATTGCTAATGCACCGCATAATGATGACTATCTGGAATTACATATCCGGCTGGTCGAAGGCGGTCTGTTTACACCTAAAATTTTTAACACCATGCAGCCCAAAGAGCTGTTGCGCATAGAAGGTCCACATGGCAGTTTTTTCTATCATGAAGAAACCAGAGATAAAATATTATTACTGGCCGGTGGCACCGGCTTTGCCCCTTTAAAAGGTATTATTGAGCATTTAATCAGTGAAAACGTAACTTGTCCGGTTTACCTCTATTGGGGGGTACGTACAGAAGCTGATTTATATATGCGTGAACTGGCCCAACAATGGGCCACAGAACATGACACTATTCACTTTATTCCAGTACTTTCTGATGCCGACAATAACTGGTCGGGTCGTACCGGATATGTCCATGAAGCGGTATTGAATGATTTTAATGATTTATCCGCTTTTGATATTTATGCCTGCGGGCCCCCGGCCATGATTAAGGCCGCTGAAGAAAGCTTTCAGCAGAAAGGCATGAGCAAAGGGCAGTTTTATTATGACTCGTTTGATTTTGCTATGGATCAGTGAGCTTTCAGAAAAAGCATAGTAAAAGATGGACTGAGTAGTTATATATAAACTTACATATAATAAAGGTTTTCCTGCTAATTATATGGCAGGGCTGTTTTTACGGCTGAGTTGTCTTCCAGTCTGACCACTTCTCTGCATTTTGAGCTGAGTATTAATCCCTCTCGATAACAATTCATTGCCTCTACGGAGTCATCCAGGTGCTGCTCATAAAGTTCACCCAGCACCTGAAAGGCTTCGGTGCTGGGTGTTGTTTTAATACTTTCCAGTAAATAATCTCTGGCCTTGCCCCAGAGTTGATTATAGATACTCAAACGCCCCAGAGTCAGCAGCAATTCAGAGCTCCGACCATTATCACTAAGCCATGACTCAGCGGTTTCAAGTTGTTTGACAACATCCCCCTCTCGTGCCTGACCAAACAATAATATTAACGGCGCATACCAGTGCCGTTTGATACCTTCTTTAATTAATTCTATGGCCTGCTCTTCTTCATTGATAGTAAGCAGTAACTGACAATAAAAATGAATCATATCCGGTTCATTCTGAGTCAGTTTTGGCAGACGATTCCAGAGCGCTTTTAATTCACCCCGATTCTGTTCCTGCAGAGCCTGTTTCATTAATTGCTGAATCAGAGATTTTTCAAAGGAATTAACAACGTGTAGTTCAAAAATATTATTCTTTTTCAGAACCGGCAATAACTGCTCCAGATCTCTCCAGCTATTGAGTTGCTGGTATACAGCAAACAGCATTTTTAGTACCTGCTTATGGCGTGGAGCCACAGAACGCAAATGCATTAAAGTAGCCAGAGCCTGTTCAGCCTGCCCATCCTTAATTTGTAATTCCGCCTGTGTCAGACCAATGGCAACATCCGCACTCGGGTCACTCTTATGTGCCTGTAATAAATAATTATCACGGCGGCGCTGTGCACCTTCCTCCTGAGCAGCTCTTGCCGCTGCCAGATAATTTAAAATAGGCATGCCGCTGTCATTGGCACTTTTACGCAAGTGCTTTTCTGCCTCCCGCCAGTTACCTTCTGCAAGCTCAATAAACCCCTGATTACAGTTTTTAATGGCTTTATGGGTTTTTCGATTATGTGTCCAGTGAGAAATTCTGCCCGGAAATTTAATGGTTTTAACCAGCAAATATACTACCAGTAAAATACCGCTGATAATGACGGTTAATACGCTTAAAAGAAAAACCAGGGTTCCTTCAACACTCCAGTCACCATAACTCAGTAAAGCATAGCCGGGATCTTCTTTGGCTATCAGGGCCAGATAAGCCGCCGCAATTAAAAAAATCAGAGCATAAAACAGCAATTTAATCATGACTTAGCCTCTTGCTGTTGTTCCAGTTGACTCTGATAGCCACGCAATTCTTTAATAGAACGTGAAATGTCCGGCATCTGACTGATAATATGCATTTTTTGCAATGTCGTGAGTTCCTCAATAGTTTCTTTTACCTGCGCTGCCCCGGTATCAAAATATGCCTGCATCCAGCTAACAGCCTCCTGCAAACTCTCACTAAACAGAGCTTGCTGACCTAATAGTAAGGCACTGCGTGCTGTTTCCAGTTTGAGCTGCAGGTTCTGCTGCAAAAAAAACTGCTGCTCAGGTGTCATTAAAGGTTTAGGAGTTTCATTCAGTTTGCGAAAGACCACCAGCCCTCTTAGTTCATGCAGGAATTCTTTACTGGCCTGTTCCAGATCAGCGGCATCTTGAGAGGCTTTTTTCTCAATCATAGACTTCACTTTCTGCCGGGTATTCACCTGGGAATATTTTATCGGCAATTGTGGCACCATCTTAATAAGACTGCTCAAACTTCCCGCCATGCCTACCACATCAGGCTGCTGCAGAGCTTTTAGGGTCTGAATTTCTTCTCGGATCTGAGTTCTGATCTCAATAGTGCCGGGGTCGCCGGTATCCAGTAGACGGGCATCGGCAGCATCCAGTGCTGCAATGGCAGTGGCTGTATTATGCTGCAGTTTCAGACTATGATTAGCCACCAGCAACAGGTATTCAACTTCTTCCAGTACCCAGCCAATACGCTTGCGACCTTTCTGTTTAAACAGCACATCAATAGACTGAAGCATTTGCTGATTACTCAGGGCCAGCTTTTTGGATAAAGCTTCTGTTGCCTGCTGCTGCTGAGACACCTGGGCCTGAAACTGCTGTTGTTCAGAACTGATTCGCGCAACTTTATCGACCACATTCAGCAGACGAGCATTCATATCACCATTGACTTTAACGCTTATCTGGGACAAATTATTACGCGTATTTTCCAGTTTCTGAGCCAGTTCCGAACGGGTCTGTTCAAGCTTTTGAGACAGCAGAAATGTAATACCTCCTGCAGCAAGAGACAAAATAATGGCCAGAAAAATAAACGCCGCTGCTGTTCCGGAGGTTGATTTTTCTGGACGATTTTCACCCGCCGCCACGACTTCCTGCTCAGCCTGATTTGTTGTCTCTTGATGTGCCATTTGTTTTTCCATGTTTTACTCGTATTGTTATTTTGTTCGCTCAGCCGAACTTTTCTTCTGTTAGCCTTGCTCTGATAAGCATCGTTTTACCGCCTCAAGCAAGGCCTCATTACTGGCTTTGTGTGCAATAAGAATGCTGTTGTTAAAACCGGCAGCCTGTGCAGTTTGACGCATTTTATCCGTTACCACGACCAGAGGATATTGCCATAATTGTTCAAGTTGTTCGTTGCTCAGATGCTTATGACAAATATGAATAAGATTATTTAAGCCTTCATTACTGGTCAGAGTAATAATATCAGGTCTGGCTGACCATATTTGCATAAAGTCCTGCTCACTATATTGCGGTAAGGTGCGCTGGTACACAGCAGTATAACTAACATCTGCTCCGCGCTCCCTTAGCACCTTTGCCAGTAATTCACGACCATCCGTACCCCGAAAAATCAGTATTTTTTTATCTCTGATACTATTGCTTTGCAGTGCTTTATGAGCCAGTAATGTTTCACTATTATATTGCCCCTGAGGAACAATATCCGCTGGCCTGCCACTGAGCTGCTGTAATTTCTGTGCACTGGCTCTGCCTATAGTGACTAATTTTAGTTTATCAGGTATTTTAGCGTGAGCAAGAATCTTTTTAATCCCATATTGCACCGCATTGGGACTGATAAAAACAGCATAATCAAACGCCGCTATCTGTTTAATCTCCTGCTCCGCACTAACACTGAGATCCAGGGGAACAATTTCAATAACCGGCAGCATCAATGCCTGACCACCGGCATTGCTTATCATAGCACAAAGAGTATGAGCCTGATGTGCCGGACGAGTTACCAGTATCCGAACGCCGGCTAATGAAGCATTAGTCATAGTTACAAATCATAATTAAACTTTCTCTTACTTGAACCCAGCACTTCGCCTAAAAGACGAGGTTTTTGGAATGGTTGTCACCACAACTATCCTCGACCTTAAGGACGAAGCTTTACAAGGGGTAAAAAAGACCAGATT
>JALVAL010000521.1 GCA_027011205.1 Gammaproteobacteria bacterium | reverse complement strand
TAGATTAACTCTTGCCCGATATTTACTGAAAAAATGAATGCTACTCATATTAAATCCGGCCAGGCGGTGGAATTTTACATTTTTCTGTCAGTTTATCAAAATATTTGGGCTGACCGATTTTTGCTGTAAGAGATAAAGGTAAATACTGCTTGAAACTGCTAAACATAACCTTATGTAGTTAATAATTTCATGCAGTTATTAATTTCTTTGTAACTAATTTTCAGATGTGGGTAATGTGAATAAAAGCCAGATTTTTAATGAACGAGCCGGACAGTTAATGAAGGTCCTGGTAGAGAGTTATATCAGCGATGGTCAGCCGGTGGGTTCAAAAGCACTGGCAGAGCATTCTGGGCTGAAAGTCAGTGCCGCTACAGTACGCAATGTTATGTCCGATCTGGAAAAAATGGGACTGATTCATTCACCTCATACCTCTGCAGGGCGGATACCAACGGTTCAGGGTTACAGAGTTTTTGTGGATTCACTTTTATCGGTAAAAAGTCTGGATAAAAATCTACTCAGTCAGCTTGCCGCACCGGTCAGTGATATTCAGGAGCAAAGTCAGATTCTGGAATGGGTATCTGAGACACTTTCCGGCGTGACTCATATGGCCAGTCTGGTGGTGTTGCCTAAAAAAGACTTATTGTCACTGGTTCAGATAGAATTTATTCCATTGTCCAATAGACGAATTCTGGCCATTCTGGTGCATAGTGATAATGAAGTGCAGAATCGGGTAATACAGACAGAACGACAATACAGTACGACCCAGCTGCAGCAGATGAGTCAGTATCTGAATCATCTGCTGGTGGGTAAAACTGTCAGGTCTGCCTGTAACACACTGGCTCAGGAGATGGAAAACACCCGACAGAAAATGGACGATATGATGCGTTCTGCTATTACTATGGCTAATTATGCTTTTAGAGAACATCAGGAGCAGGATGATTATGTGCTCAGTGGTGAAACCAACTTAATGCAGTATGAAGATATTGCCAGTATGGAAAGAATGCGCAGCCTGTTTGAGGCTTTTCATGAAAAACAGCATATACTTTCTCTGCTGGATCAGGTGAGCAATGCGGACGGTGTTAAATTATTTATTGGCAGTGAATCTCATTTTCAGCCCTTGCATGATTGTTCTGTTGTTGCTGCCCCGTATCAGATAGATGGGCAGACAATGGGAGTGCTGGGGGTTATTGGTCCGACCCGGATGGCTTATGACAAAGTGATACCCATTGTGGATTTGACTGCAAAATTATTAACATCAGCCTTGAATCACGAAAATTAACCCCTATTTAAAATGTGTCAATTATCAAGTGCTCTTTAAACTCAATGCTTAGCTGAGCGATATTGATTTAAAGAGAAACAGGAAATACCAACCAGGATTAAACTCAGGATTAAACTATGGCAGAAGAACAGAAAGTGGATAGTCAGGCAACAACAGAAGACGTCAGTGCAACGGCTTCAGAGACAACTGATGACACACAGAACAATGCGGGTGACAGCACTAATAATGAAGAAGTCGTAGATGAACTGGCTGCCCTGGAAGCAGAAGATTTAATCGCACATATTAAAAAGGTGCAGATAAAAGCTGATGAGAACTGGGACATTGCTCTGCGTACTAAAGCAGAAATGGAAAATGTTCGTCGTCGTACCGAAAAAGAAATTTCCAATGCCAGAAAATACGGGGTGGAAAAACTGGTTAATGAAATATTACCGGTTAAAGACTCTATGGAGATGGGTCTAAAAGCGGCCATCGAACTGGATACTGAAGATGAAGCAGTACACAAAATTCGTGAAGGTATGGAATTAACCCTGAAAATGATGAACGATGCCATGACTAAAATCGGTGTTAAAGAGGTGGCTCCGGAAGAGGGGGAACCCTATAGCGCCGATTATCATCAGGCCATGTCCATGCAGGAAGTTCCGGGTCGGGATCCAAATACAATTGTTGCTGTGGTACAAAAAGGCTATACCCTTAATGATCGCCTGATCCGTCCGGCGATGGTGATGGTTGCAAAATAACCGGCCCGGAAAAACAGACCATAAATTAACTGCTTTAATCATGTTGCTAAATAATGGCAAAAGATACTAAATAAGCATAAAAATGTTATTAATAACACTTGAAAAGTGGGGCTATAACCCCATCTACTTTGCTAAGAGTAAAACACAAAATAAAATATTCAGGAGAACAAACAATGGGTAAAATTATCGGTATTGACCTGGGCACAACCAATTCATGCGTTGCAATTATGGATGGAGGCAAGCCAAAAGTCATAGAAAATGCAGAGGGGGATCGTACCACGCCTTCTATTGTTGCATATACCGAAGACGAGGTTCTGGTAGGACAGCCTGCTAAACGTCAGTCGGTCACTAATCCAGCCAATACATTATATGCTGTAAAACGTTTAATCGGCCGTACCTTTGATGAAGAAGCAGTACAAAAAGATATTAAACTGGTACCTTATAATATTGTAAAAGCTGACAATGGCGATGCCTGGGTAGAAGCTCAGGGCAAGAAAATGGCGCCGCCTGAAGTATCAGCAAAAGTACTGGCAAAAATGAAGAAAACCGCTGAAGACTATCTGGGTGAAAGCGTAACAGAAGCAGTTATTACCGTACCTGCCTACTTTAATGATTCTCAACGTCAGGCGACTAAAGATGCAGGTAAAATTGCCGGTCTGGATGTAAAACGTATTATTAACGAGCCAACTGCTGCGGCGCTGGCTTATGGTATGGACAAGAGCAAGGGTGACTCCACTGTTGCAGTATTTGACCTGGGTGGTGGTACCTTTGATATCTCTATTATCGAAATTGCCGAAGTCGATGGTGAGCACCAGTTTGAAGTGTTATCCACTAATGGTGATACCTTTCTTGGTGGTGAAGACTTTGATTTACGTCTGATAGACTATCTGGCTGATGAATTCAAGAAAGATCAGGGTATGGATCTTCGCGGCGATCCACTGGCAATGCAGCGCTTAAAAGAAGCGGCTGAAAAAGCCAAGATTGAACTTTCCAGTGCTCAGCAGACCGATGTTAATCTGCCTTATGTTACCGCTGATGCTTCCGGTCCTAAACACTTAAATGTTAAAGTGACTCGTGCCAAGCTGGAGTCACTGGTTGAAGAGTTAGTCAAGCGCACCATTGAACCATGTAAAATTGCCCTGAACGATGCCGGCTTATCAGTAAATGATATTGATGATGTGATTCTGGTCGGTGGTCAGATCCGTATGCCTAAAGTACAGGAAGAAGTACAGGCATTCTTTGGCAAAGAGCCACGTAAGGACGTCAACCCTGACGAAGCGGTTGCAGTTGGTGCAGCTATTCAGGGCGGTGTATTAGGCGGTGAAGTTAAAGATGTACTGTTGCTGGATGTAACGCCTCTGTCTCTGGGCATTGAAACCGCCGGTGGTGTTATGACCAAACTGGTTGAAAAAAATACCACTATTCCAACTAAGGCATCACAGGTCTTTACTACCGCTGATAATAATCAGACTGCAGTGACTGTACATGTCTTACAGGGTGAACGTGAAATGGCCAGTGCCAATAAATCACTGGGACGTTTTGACCTGGCGGATATTCCTCCAGCGCCACGTGGTACACCACAGATTGAAGTATCCTTTGATCTGGATGCCAATGGTATTCTTAACGTGTCAGCTAAAGACAAGGCGACCGGAAAAGAACAGTCAATTATTATTAAAGCGTCCAGTGGTCTGTCCGATAATGAAGTCGATCGTATGGTTCAGGATGCGGAAGCCCATAAGGAAGACGATAAGAAGTTCCATGAGCTGATCACTGCCCGTAATACAGCAGATAACATGATTCATGCCACTAAGAAGTCTATGGAAGAATTGGGTGACAAGCTTGAAGAGACTGAAAAGACCTCTATTGAAGCTGCAATTAAAGACCTTGAAGAAGCCATTAAGGGTGACAGCAAGGACGATATTGAAGCCAAAACCAAGGTGCTCACCGATGCTTCAGCTAAAATGGCTGAGCGTTTATATGCTAACCAGGGTGATGCAGCAGGCACTGCCGGTGGTGAAGCAGGTGCAGGTGCAGCAGGTGGTGGTGCAGAAAGTACCGCTCAGAACACTGCAGATGATGATGTCGTGGATGCAGAGTTCGAAGAAGTGGATGATTCTAAGAAATAATTAGTTTCACTATGAAGCTCGCCGCCAGCAGACAGTTTGTTGACCATTTGCTGGTCTGGAGCTATTAAGAACACAGGAATGGAGAATTTTCTCCTCCCTGTGTTTTTTTGTTTATGCAAGCCTTGAGCGAATAAACAGCCTTGAGCCAGTACATTGCTCTGAGTTAACACGTTATTTAACAACCAAGAAAGCCCGCTATGTCAAAAAGAGATTATTACGAAATACTTTGTGTTACAAAGACGGCCAGTGAAGTAGAAATTAAAAAAGCTTATCGTCGTCTGGCCATGAAGCATCATCCCGATCGAAACCCTGATGATGTTGAAGCAGAAGCAAAATTCAAAGAAGCCAAAGAAGCCTATGAGATTTTGTCTGATGCCCAAAAGCGAGCCGCATATGATCAATTCGGTCATGCCGGTGTTGATCAGGGTGCCGGCATGGGTGGTGGTCCTGGCGGTAACTTTAGTGATATTTTTGGTGATGTCTTTGGTGATATCTTTGGCGGCGGCGGTCGTCGCGGGGAGCGGGTTTATCGCGGTGCAGATTTACAATACAATCTGGAACTGACGCTTGAAGAAGCCGTTCAGGGTAAAACCGTTAAAATCCGTGTTCCAACCTATGTAAAATGTAACAAGTGTAACGGCTCTGGTGCTAAAAAAGGCTCCGCAGCGGATACCTGTACTACCTGTCAGGGTGTCGGGCAAGTGCGTATGCAGCAGGGCTTCTTCTCCCTGCAGCAAACCTGCCCAACCTGCCATGGCAGCGGTAAGGTTATTAAGGAACCCTGTGATGTCTGCCATGGTGAAGGGCGTATTCAGGAACGTAAAACTCTGTCCGTTAAAGTACCTGCAGGTGTAGACACCGGAGACAGAATCCGTCTCTCAAATGAAGGTGAAGCTGGTCAGAATGGCGGCCCAGCCGGTGATTTATATGTCCATGTAAACGTTAAGCCTCATGACATCTTTACCCGTGAAGACAGTGACCTGTATTGTGAGGTGCCTATTAATATTGCCACAGCGGCTCTCGGAGGCACTCTTGATGTTCCCACTCTGGATGGCAGAATCAGTCTGAAAGTACCTGCTGAAACCCAGTCTGGCAAGATGTTTCGTCTGCGAAATAAAGGGGTTCGCTCAGTGCGAGGAGGCCTGCAGGGCGATTTGTTATGCCGTGTCATTGTAGAAACACCGGTTAAACTCAATGCCAGACAAAAGGAACTGCTGGAAGAATTTCAGGCTACTCTTGAAGAAGGTGGAAAGAACCACAGTCCTAAAGCACATAGCTGGTTAGACGGGGTTAAGAAATTTGTTGATGACATGAAGCAGAATATTGGCTCTTAATATTCTGAAAAAGTTTCACTATAGGAACCTTTCATATCATAATGAATGCTGAAAGTCATAGGAGGGTGATGTTATGAATACATCGATATGGGGGCGTTTAAAGGCATTATTTCAGACAGATAAAATACCATCAGATGCCCGACAGAAACAGCTGCAGTCCAGGCGTTCTGTTTTAGGCAAACTGGTGGCAACCAGCGGAGCAGTAGCTTTAGGGGCTGCCGGTACTATGGCACAGGCACATAAGCGGGATGCAGATTCAGAATGGCAGGAACGCTTTCCCGGTGATCCGCCGGAACACAAAATGCTCTATCAGTTGAATAAAGAGGATGCTGAATACCATCAACATGTGATTAATTCCGTAGGTGCCATGGTGGGTAAATACGCGGATAATATAAATATTGTGGTGGCCTGTTTTGGACGCGGAATTCATGTGCTGGTAAAAAATCCAGCTCGGCCCGTAGATGAAGCCATTAAAGCTAAAATTAAAAGTCTGGCAGAGCAGGGGGTAGAATTTCATGCCTGCGGCAGAACTCTAACGGCCATGAACTGGACCAGGGATGATTTACTGCCTTTTGCCAAACTGGTGGAAGTAGGGGTTGCAGATATGATGGAACTGCAGGAACAGAATTATGCTTATGTGGCCTGGTAAGCAATAACACTTTAAATTTTTATAATATATTCTTCTGGAAAAACAATGACAAATATTCTGGTCACCGGTGCGGCCGGGCGCATGGGAAAAAATTTAATTCTTGCTGTAGATGAAGCAGAAGGTGCTCAACTGGCAGCAGCAACTGAACGTCAGGGCAGCAGTTTAATTGGTGCTGATGCCGGAGAACTGGCAGGCCTCAGTGCTAATAATATTAAGCTGGCAGATGATATTTATTCTGTGCTCAATGACGTTGATGTCTGTATTGACTTTACCGCACCGGCAGTGACAGTAGAAAACCTTAATGCCTGCCGGGCTGCCGGTAAAAAAATGGTTATTGGCACTACGGGTTTCAGTGATGAGCAAAAACAGCTTATTGAAGTCGCCTCTAAAGATATCGCTATAGTTTTTGCTCCAAATATGAGTGTGGGAGTTAATCTGACCTTTAAATTACTTGATATTGCGGCCCGGGTTCTGGGTGATACTGTGGACATTGAAGTAATTGAAGCCCACCATCGTTATAAAGTTGATGCGCCTTCCGGTACAGCCCTGCGTATGGGTGAAGTGGTTGCTGATGCTCTGGGGCGTGATTTAAAAGAATGTGCGGTTTATGGTCGGGAAGGTCAGACCGGCGAACGGGATCGTAAAAGCATTGGTTTTGAAACCATTCGTGCCGGTGATATTGTCGGTGAACACACGGTTATGTTTGCTGATATTGGTGAGCGGGTAGAAATTACTCACAAAGCCTCCAGCCGTATGACCTTTGCCAATGGCGCTGTCCGTGCGGCGCAATGGCTGCAAAAACATAGTAGCGGCCTGTATGATATGCAGGATGTACTGGATTTGCGGGATTAAATGCTTCGACTGAATATTTACCCTCAATCTCTTGTAAAGACAGGGCATCCCGGTCTTTACTCCCTGTTGTTAGCCTCAAAACATATCTGCTTAAGATAATAAATTACCGTAAACCCTAAGTTTAAGATAGACAGTTTTTGCGGTATCTTGTAAAATCCCGAAGTTAAATTTGCTTATCTAGACTTATGGGAGACTTCATTGGCCAGCTCTGACAATAAACCGGATAACACGGCAGTATTTGCCACATATGCACCTGCCATTCTGGCTCTGGAAGACGGCACGGTTTTTTACGGTAAAGCCATTGGTGCAACTGGGGAAACCGCAGGTGAGGTGGTGTTTAACACTTCCATGACCGGTTACCAGGAAATTCTCACCGATCCTTCCTATAAAGAACAGATTGTAACCCTGACCTATCCTCATATTGGCAATGTCGGTACAAATTCGGGTGATGAAGAATCCAGTGCCATTATGGCCAAGGGCCTGGTAATTCGCGATTTACCCCTGTTGATGTCCAGCTGGCGGTCTGAAATGCCACTCTCTGACTATCTGAAAAAACACAGTATTGTGGCTATTGCTGATATTGATACCCGCAAACTGACTCGCTTATTACGAGATAAAGGGGCACAAAGTGGTGCTATTATTGCTATTGAAGGGCAAAAGTCCGATCTGGATGAAGCGGTTGCCGTGGCTTTAGCGAAAGGTTTCCCGGGTCTTAAAGGTATGGATCTGGCTAAAGTAGTGACGACTGACAGTTCGTATGAATGGACGCAAGGCAGCTGGTCATTAGAGTCCAATAGTAGCGAAACAATAACAGATTCAGCTTATCATGTTGTTGCTTATGATTATGGCATTAAGAAAAATATCCTTAGAATGCTGGTAGACAGAGGCTGCAGGGTAACCGTAGTGCCGGCACAAACCAGAGCATCTGAAGTGCTGGCCATGAACCCCGATGGTATCTTCCTGTCTAACGGGCCGGGCGATCCGGAACCCTGTGACTATGCCATTGCAGCCATTGGTGAAATACTGGATACTTCCAGACCGGTATTTGGTATCTGTCTGGGACATCAATTGTTGTCTCTGGCCAGTGGTGCAAAAACCATAAAAATGAAATTCGGCCACCATGGCGCTAATCATCCAGTCAGTGATCTGAATACTAAAGAAGTGATGATCACTTCTCAGAACCATGGCTTTGCAGTGGATGAAAATTCTTTGCCGGATAACCTCAAAGCCACCCATAAGTCATTATTTGATGGTTCCTTACAGGGTGTTCACCGAACCGATAAACCGGCCTTCAGCTTTCAGGGACATCCCGAAGCCAGTCCAGGACCACATGATGTCGCGCCCTTATTTGATCATTTTATTGATTTGATTAAAGAACAGAAGTAACACAGTTCAGTATGGTTTTTTAAAAATTAACACACTAATTTAGTGAGCATAGAATGCCAAAACGTGATGATATAAAAAGTATTCTGATAATCGGTGCCGGCCCCATTGTAATTGGGCAGGCCTGTGAATTTGATTATTCCGGCGCTCAGGCGTGTAAAGCTCTGAAAGAAGAAGGTTATAGAGTGATACTGGTCAATTCCAATCCAGCCACCATTATGACTGACCCGGAACTGGCTGATGCTACTTATATTGAGCCGATTCACTGGCAAGTGGTGGCTAATATTATTGCCAAAGAGCGTCCCAATGCGCTGCTGCCGACTATGGGTGGTCAGACTGCATTAAACTGTGCTCTGGAACTGGATAAGCAAGGGATTCTGGCTGACTATAATGTAGAAATGATTGGTGCGGATAAAGAAGCCATCAATAAGGCGGAAGACCGTGACCTGTTTCGTCAGGCCATGATTAAAATTGGTCTGGATATGCCTAAATCCTATATCGCTCACACCATGGAAGAAGCGGCACAGGTACAGAAAGATCTGGGTGCGTTTCCCATTATTATTCGTCCTTCCTTTACCATGGGCGGTTCAGGCGGTGGTATAGCCTATAACAGAGAAGAATATGTTGAGATTTGCGAACGTGGTCTGGATATGTCACCCACCAATGAGCTGCTTATTGAAGAATCCATTATTGGCTGGAAAGAATATGAAATGGAAGTGGTGCGGGATAAAAAAGACAATTGCATCATTATCTGCTCCATTGAAAACTTTGATGCTATGGGCGTGCATACCGGTGACTCCATTACCATTGCACCGGCTCAGACACTGACTGATAAAGAATATCAGATCATGCGTAATGCCTCCCTGGAGGTACTGCGTGAAATTGGTGTGGATACCGGCGGATCCAATGTACAGTTTGCAGTTAATCCACAAGATGGCCGCTTAATTATTATTGAAATGAACCCACGGGTTTCACGTTCCTCGGCTCTGGCATCCAAAGCCACCGGCTTCCCTATTGCCAAAGTAGCGGCCAAACTGGCTGTAGGTTATACCCTGGATGAACTGGATAATGAAATTACCGGCGGTGCCACTCCGGCATCCTTTGAGCCCACATTAGATTATGTGGTTACAAAAATCCCCCGTTTTACCTTTGAAAAATTCCCCCAGGCGGATGATACCCTGACCACACAGATGAAATCCGTGGGTGAGGCGATGTCCATTGGCCGTACTTTTCAGGAGTCTCTGCAAAAGGCCCTGCGTTCTCTGGAAATTGATACCGACGGTTTTACCGAAATGGCGCAGGATCTGGAAGGTGATAATGAACAAGAGATCCTTGACTCCTTACGTCATGCTCTGCGTGTGCCCGGTGCCCATCGTATCTGGTATATTGGTGATGCGTTCCGTAAAGGCATGAGTCTGGAAGATATCCAGTCTCTTACCGGTATTGACCCCTGGTTTCTGATTCAGATTGAAGAACTGATCCACATCGAAGAGAGTATCCGGGGTCGTAATATTCTGGATATTGATGCGGATTTTCTACGCCAACTGAAACGCAAAGGTTTTTCAGACAGTCGTCTGGCCAGTGTTTTAAATACTGATGAAGCCACCGTCAGAAAATACCGTCAGCAGCTGAGTATCCGTCCAGTCTACAAGCGGGTGGATTCCTGTGCGGCAGAATTTGCCTCTGATACCGCGTATATGTATTCCACGTATGAACAGGAATGTGAAGCAGAACCCACTCAGAAAGAAAAAATTATGGTATTGGGCGGCGGACCTAATCGTATTGGTCAGGGCATTGAATTTGATTACTGCTGTGTACACGCAGCCCATGCCTGTCGGGATGATGGTTATGAAACCATTATGGTAAACTGTAATCCTGAAACTGTGTCTACCGATTATGATACCTCTGACCGGCTGTATTTTGAGCCTTTAACCCTGGAAGATGTGCTGGAACTGGTTGATCTGGAACAGCCTAAAGGCGTTATTGTGCAATATGGCGGTCAGACACCGCTGAAACTGGCTCGTGCCCTGGAAGCAGCCGGTACTAATATTATTGGTACTTCACCCGATTCTATTGACCTGGCGGAAGACCGTGAGCGCTTTCAGATCATGATTGAAGAACTGGGTCTGCTGCAGCCGCCTAACCGTACGGCCAGTGATGCGGAATCAGCGGCGGCTCTGGCGGTAGAAGTAGGTTATCCGTTAGTGGTAAGGCCTTCTTATGTACTGGGTGGCCGGGGTATGGAAATTGTTTATAACGAAGAAGAATTACGTACCTACATGACTACCGCAGTTAAAGTATCCAATGATTCTCCGGTGTTACTGGATCGCTTTCTGGATGATGCTGTAGAAGTGGATGTGGATGCTATCTGTGACGGTGAAAATGTTCTTATCGGCGGCATTATGCAGCATATAGAACAGGCAGGCGTTCACTCCGGTGATTCTGCCTGTTCTATACCGCCGTATAATTTATCAGAAGAATTACAGGACAGACTCCGTGAACAGACCGCCAGGATGGCAATAAAACTGGGGGTAATCGGTCTGATGAATACACAGTTTGCCATTAAGGGTGATGATATCTATGTACTGGAAGTAAATCCCAGAGCTTCACGTACCGTGCCCTTTGTTTCCAAGGCAACGGGTGTATCGCTGGCCAAGGTGGCGGCATTGTGTATGACCGGTAAATCTCTTAAAGAGCAAAACCAGCTGGTAGAAGCCAGACCGAAATTTTTCTCCGTTAAAGAGTCTGTTTTCCCGTTTATTAAATTCCCGGGTGTTGATCCGATTTTAGGGCCGGAAATGAAATCCACCGGTGAAGCCATGGGCCTGGGTAAAACCTTTGGCGAGGCCTTTGGTAAATCTCAGCTCTCAGCCGGTGTGGAATTGCCCACAGGCGGTAAAGCCTTTATCAGTGTTCGCGAAGCCGATAAAGGCAAAGTGGTTGCACTGGCGAACAAGATCCAGTCTCTTGGCTTTACATTATTAGCGACCCGAGGTACTCATAAGCTGCTGGTGGAACAGGGTATTGAAGCCGAAGTGGTCAATAAAGTTCAGGAAGGCCGCCCAAATATTGTAGATATGATTAAAAATGAGGAAATTGACCTGATTGTGAATACCACAGAAGGTAAAAAGGCTATTGAAGCATCTTCCATGATACGTCGCCAGGCATTACAGCATAAAGTGACTTATTCCACGACTATTACGGCGGCTGATGCATTATGTGAAGCCATGATGATTAAGGGTATTCACCAGGGTGATGTGCAGGTGTATCGGATTCAGGATATTCATAGTAAACTCTCAGCATAACTCATTTTCTGTGAAGATTACTCTGAAAACAAGGATATAAAATGAACAAAATACCTATTACTAAAGTGGGTGCAGAAAGACTGGAAGCGGAATTAAAGGAGCTTAAAAGCGTTCGCCGTCCCAGAGTGATTCAGGCTATTGCCGAAGCCCGTGAGCATGGCGATTTAAAAGAAAATGCTGAATACCATGCCGCGCGTGAAGAACAGGGTTTTATTGAAGGCCGGATTAAGGATATTGAAGCAAAACTCTCAAATGCTCAGATCATTGATGTTACCACTTTAAAAAATGATGGCCGGGTGGTATTTGGTACCACTGTCGTTTTATATTCAGATGCAGAAGATAAGGAAATTACTTATCAGATTGTCGGCGAAGACGAAGCGGATATAAAAGCCGGTAAAATTTCTATTTCTTCCCCGGTGGCCATGGCTCTGATTGGCAGGGAAGTGGATGATGTCGCTGTTGTAAAAGCGCCCAGCGGCGATAAAGAATACGAAATTGTGGCAGTAAGCTATATTTGAGCATGATACGTTTTAATGTTAATCCGGGTAGTGGTGAAAAAATTCTTCTGACGCTCTGGATCGGTGCATTATGGGCTATCGGTTATATTGCGGTTCCGCTATTATTTGGTAATCTGGATGATCGTCAGTTAGCCGGGATGCTGGCTGGTAAAATGTTTACCGTAGTAAGCTATATTGGTCTGTTTTGCGTAGGGGTGTTATTGCTTTCTCTGTTCAGACGTACAGCACATATTCAACAGGAGCTCAGCTTCTGGCTGTTGCTTTTTATGCTTATTGTGATTATTGCGGGTGAGTTTATTATTCAGCCCCAGATGGCTCAGTTAAAAGTGCAGGGGCTTAAGGAAGGCTCGGAAGCGGCTGTGCAATTCGGCAGATTACACGGCATCGCCTCAGTTTTGTATATGCTTAATTCTCTGACCGGTCTGATCCTGGTGGTCTTTCATAATAATAAAAAGCACAGTAATTAAAAGCCGCTGTAATTATTTTTGAGGGATGACAATTTTAGGCTTTTTCTTATTCTGGCGGTAAAAAATACCGATATGTCCAATGGTCTGGATAAGGAATGCTTCAGTCTGAGCTGAAATTTTATCCACCATGGCGGCTTTATCTTCCCGGTCATCAGCATTAACACGAACCTTAATCAGTTCATGATCATCCAGAGCCTGATTAATTTCATTAATGACATTGTCAGTTAAACCATTGCCGCCAATGATAACCACGGGTTTTAGAGAATGGGCCTGTGCTCTTAAAAAGCGAATTTGTTTATTATTCAGTGACATGCTGTGACTCATATTAAAAAGAACATTATACCGGTTAGTACTAAGGGTTTCACGGACAAATAGCATATAATTTGCTAACATCTTTTTTTTGAATCGGTTTTGTAAATATAAATGCCTTCTTCCTGCAGGGAGAAGGGCCGGTAAGGGTATTTTTAAACGTGGCAAGAAGCAAAAGCAGTTCGCAGTGGCTACAGGAACATTTTAAGGATAAATATGTCCTGCAGTCACAACAGGATGGTTATCGTTCCCGTGCAGCCTATAAATTACTGCAGATCCAGGAAAAGGATAAACTTATTAAACCCGGTATGAATGTAGTGGATCTGGGCTCAGCACCGGGCGGCTGGTCACAGGTAGCCCGGCAGTTTATCGGCAGTAAGGGAAAAGTGGTGGCGCTGGATATTCTACCCATGGAGCAGCTGGCTCAGGTAGAATTTATTCAGGGGGATTTTCAGGAACAATCCGTTCTTAATGAATTATTGAATGTTCTGAATAATGAACCTGTTGATCTTGTTATTTCTGATATGGCTCCCAATATAACAGGAGTAAAGGCAGTGGATCAGCCAAAAAGTATCTACCTGCTGGAATTAGCAGTCGATCTGGCCGACCAGGTATTAAAGCCGGGTGGTGCCTTATTAATGAAAGTTTTTCAGGGCGAAGGTTTTCAACCTTTAATAGCTGAACTGAGACAACGCTATCAAAAGGTGATAAGCCGTAAACCGGATGCATCCAGATCCCGTTCTTCTGAAGTGTATCTGCTGGCAAAAGGTTTTAAAGGCTGAAATTACAGAGGCTTCCTTTTTAAATACCACTTATCAATGAGATAAAAATAATATATCATTGATGATTCGGCATAATGCCGGAACTTTTATCAACATATAAAATGCAGTTGGAGTGTTCGTTTTGAACGAAATGACAAAAAATATCTTGCTCTGGGTGGTGATTGGTATCATCCTGATGTCGGTTTTCAGTAATTTTACCCCGGCTACAGCGCCCAAAGAAACCAGTTACTCTGACTTTATTCAGAATGTTGAGCGTGGTTCTGTCAGTGAGGTTAAACTTGAAGGACGGGTGATCACCGGCCTGACCACTGAAGGCAAAAAATTTACCACTTATAGTCCTGAAACAGATAACCGCTCCCTGATTGGTGAATTATTAAACAACCAGGTTAAAATCGTGGGCGAGCCGCCCAAACAGCAAAGTCTTCTGGTGCAGCTTTTTATCTCTTCTTTTCCAATCCTGCTGATAGTCGGTATCTGGGTTTATTTTATGCGTCAGATGCAGGGCGGCGGCGGTGGCCGTGGTGCCATGTCCTTTGGCAAGAGCAAGGCGCGTCTGCTGGGCGAAGATCAGGTTAAAGTTAATTTCTCTGATGTGGCCGGTTGTGATGAGGCAAAAGAAGAAGTCAGCGAACTGGTTGATTTTCTAAAAGATCCCGGTAAGTTCACCAAACTGGGTGGTAAAATACCCCGTGGTGTACTGATGGTAGGTAACCCCGGAACCGGTAAAACCTTACTGGCCAGAGCCATTGCCGGTGAAGCTAAAGTGCCGTTCTTTACTATATCCGGTTCTGACTTTGTTGAAATGTTTGTCGGTGTGGGTGCCTCCCGGGTGCGCGATATGTTTGAACAGGCCAAAAAACATGCACCCTGCATTATCTTTATTGATGAAATTGATGCCGTTGGTCGTCATCGTGGTGCCGGTCTGGGTGGTGGACACGATGAACGTGAACAGACCCTAAATCAGCTATTGGTTGAAATGGATGGTTTTGAAGGCAATGAAGGGGTTATTGTGATTGCCGCCACCAACCGGCCAGATGTACTGGACCCCGCTTTATTACGTCCCGGTCGTTTTGACCGTCAGGTGGTTGTACCGTTGCCGGATATTAAAGGTCGTGAACATATTTTAAAAGTTCATCTGCGTAAAGTGCCAATTGCTGATGATGTTCAGCCTAAATATATTGCCCGCGGAACCCCCGGTTTTTCCGGCGCGGATCTGGCTAATCTGGTTAATGAGGCGGCTTTATTTGCCGCTAAGGAAGGTGCCAGGGTAGTCAAAATGGAGCATCTGGAAAAAGCCAAAGACAAAATCATGATGGGTACAGAACGTAAATCCATGGTGATGAAAGACAAAGAGAAGAAAATGACGGCTTTTCATGAAGCGGGGCATGCCATTGTTGGCCTGCTGGTACCGTCACATGATCCGGTTTATAAAGTCAGTATTATTCCTCGTGGCAGAGCACTGGGTGTGACCATGTTTCTGCCGGAAGAAGATCGTTATAGTCTGACCAAGGAACAGCTAAATAGTCAGATCTCCAGTTTATTTGGTGGTCGTATTGCAGAGGAACTTATTTATGGTTCCGATATGGTTACCACCGGTGCCAGCAATGATATTGAGCGGGCTACCGATCTGGCTCGTAATATGGTCACCAAGTGGGGCCTGTCCAGTAAACTGGGTCCGCTGGCCTATACTGAGGAAGAAGGTGAGGTATTTCTGGGACGTTCCGTGACCAAGCATAAGAATGTATCTGATGAAACCGCACATATTATTGATGAAGAAATTCGTAGCGTTATTGATCAGAATTATGAGCGTGCAGAAACTATTTTAAAAGAACACATGGATAAACTGCATGCCATGGCGGATGCACTGATGATTTATGAAACCATCGACCGTGATCAGATTGATGATATTATGGCAGGTAAACCGCCCCGTGAACCAAAAGGCTGGACAGATATTGATTCCGGCAATGACGATGATTCCGGTAGTAAACTTGAGATTGATGAATCTGAAATAGAAGATATCAATCCGGCTGATGATGTTGATAATAGTGACGACAAACCTATTGGCGGTCCAGCGGATCAGCATTAATCCTGTATTCTTCTCCTGTTTGCCTTAAGCTTTCTCTTCTGGCTGCAGGGAAATACTATGAGGCATAAAAAAACCGATAATATATAAAATAAATTATCGGTTTTTTTATGCCTGAATTTTATTGCCTGATCAGGTACTGGAAAATGAAACCACTGATACTTCAATGTGCTGATAAGCAGCTCAGTTTTAAAGCGCCGGTCATTATGGGCATTTTAAATGTCACCCCGGACTCTTTTTCCGATGGCGGGTGCTACAATAAACTGGATAAGGCCTTGCAGCAGGCAGAACAGATGGTTGCTGACGGGGCACAGATCATTGATATTGGTGGTGAATCTACTCGACCGGGAGCGCTGCCGGTTAATGAAGCACAGGAACTGGAGCGAGTGATTCCGGTCATTGAAAAACTGCATCAGCAGTTGAATGTAATTATTTCCATTGATACCACTAAGGCCGGTGTTATCACTGAAGCCGCCAGAGCGGGTGCTGGTCTGATTAATGATGTTATGGCATTACAGTCAGCAGGGGCGCTCTCTGCGGCTCGTCAGACAGGCTTACCGGTGTGTCTAATGCATATGCAGGGAGAGCCGCGTACCATGCAGGCCAGTCCGGAGTACCGGGATGTGGTTGAAGAGGTAAAAACTTTCCTTAAACGCCGTGCTGATCAATGTATTGCACAGGGAATAGCCAGAGAGCAGATTATTATTGATCCCGGATTTGGCTTTGGTAAAACATTGGCGCATAATATTTCCCTGTTTAAACATCTGGACAGTCTTCAGTCCCTTGGCTATCCCGTACTGGTAGGTGCATCACGTAAAAATATGATTGGACAAATTACCGGTAAAGGAGTGGACTCCCGTCTTGCGGGCAGTCTGGCACTGGCAACACTGGCAACCGTAAAAAAAGCGGCTATTATTAGAGTTCATGATGTGGCAGAGACTGTGGATGCTGTTAAAGTGGCTCTGGCTCTGAGTGAAAATCCTGAATAACCAGGTAAATGGTTAAATTCGAAGCAGCAAATACCCCATACCTGCTGCGGACTATGAAATAAGTTACTTAAAGAGATAAACTGCTTAATATGAAAAAGAAATATTTTGGTACGGATGGGATCCGCGGCAAAGTCGGTCAAAGTCCTATGACAGCTGACTTTGTAATGAAACTGGGCTGGGCAGCCGGTCGGGTACTGGCTAAACAGGGCAAGGGCAAGGCGGTCATTGGTAAAGATACCCGTATTTCCGGTTATATGTATGAATCAGCTCTGGAAGCCGGTCTGTCAGCAGCAGGTATTGACTGTCTGTTGACCGGTCCCATGCCAACTCCTGGTATTGCCTACCTGACCCGTACCATGAATGCCCAGCTGGGTATCGTGATCAGTGCTTCTCATAACCCCTATTATGATAATGGTATCAAGTTTTTCTCTGCTGAAGGCACCAAGCTATCTGATGAAATAGAGCAGGCCATTGAAGCGGAACTTGAGCATGAAATGGTTACTGTGGATTCAGCTCTGCTGGGTAAGGCTAAACGCATTGATGATGCCACCGGACGTTATATTGAATACTGTAAAAGTACCTCACCATTTTTTATGGAATTAAAAGGCTTACGTGTGGTAGTGGACACTGCTCATGGAGCTGCCTACCAGATAGCTCCTAAAGTTTTTAAGGAACTGGGTGCGGAAGTTTTTGCTATTGGAAATGAACCGGATGGTCTGAATATTAATAAGGATGTGGGTTCAACACATCCCGAAACTCTGCGTGAAGCAGTACTGCAGCATCGGGCGGATCTGGGCATTGCTCTGGATGGTGATGCGGATCGGGTGCTGATGATTGACCATAAAGGTGAAACTGTTGACGGTGATGAACTGCTGTTTATTATTGCAATGGCACGTCAGAAACATGAGAACTGCGAAGATTTTGGTGTGGTAGGTACGCTAATGAGTAATCTGGGTATGGAGAAAGCCCTGAAAGACGCAGGCCTGGGTTTTATTCGTGCTGATGTCGGTGACCGTTATGTGATGGAAGAACTGCATAAACAGGGCTGGAGTATTGGCGGGGAATCTTCAGGACATATTATCTGCCTGGACCGAACCACCACCGGAGATGGTATTGTTTCAGCACTGCAGGTACTGGCGGCTATGATGGGTACCAATAAGAGTCTCAATGAATTAAAACAGGGTATGCAAAAATATCCTCAGCACATGATTAATGTGCGTATTAAAGAAAAAGTGGATCCCTTTACTTCTGAGCAGGTGGTTTCTGCGGTTAAAGAAACGCAACTGCGTCTGGCTGATCAAGGGCGGGTGTTATTAAGAGCATCGGGAACAGAGCCCCTGATCCGGGTTATGATAGAAGGTTCTGATGAACAGCAGGTTCTTAAAGAAGTTAAAGGACTGGCAAATGTAGTAAAACGTGTTTTTGGATAATAAAGCAAAGAATTTCTGGGATTTATGCCCTGAACAATTGATTTATCAGGGCAGTAAAGGTATCATTTCGCGCTGGATAAACAGGTAGGAAAGACAATGCGTACCCCATTAGTAGCTGGAAACTGGAAAATGAACGGCTCGCGAGCGAGCGTTAAAGAATTAATCAATGGCGTTGTTGAAGGTGCAAAAGCCATCAACGGTGTTGAAATTGCGGTATGCCCCCCCTTTATTTTTATTGCCGATGTGTCTGCTGCTGCTCAGGGCTCCAATGTTGCCGTTGGTTCACAGGATGCAAGTACGGAGCTTAAAGGTGCATTTACCGGTGAAACATCCATTGAAATGATTAAGGACTTTGGCTGCAAATATGCCATTGTCGGTCACTCTGAACGACGTACCCTATATGGGGAAAATGATGAGATTGTGGCGGAAAAGTTTACCGTAGTTAAAAAAGCCGGAGTTATTCCTGTTTTCTGTATTGGTGAAACTCTGCAAGAACGTGAACAGGGTATTACAGAAGAAGTCTGTGCTCGTCAGATAGATGCCGTGTTTGCTGCCGAAGGTGATAATGCCTTTGAAAGTTCGGTCATTGCCTATGAACCTGTCTGGGCAATTGGTACCGGTAAAACCGCCTCTCCTGAACAGGCTCAGGAAGTGCATGCCTTTATTCGTGCGCATATTGCCAAACGCAATGCTGACATTGCTGAAAAAGTTCAGATCCTTTATGGCGGCAGTATGAATCCCGCTAATGCCAGAGAATTAATGGGACAGATGGATATTGACGGCGGTCTGATTGGCGGTGCATCCCTTAAAGCAGACGATTTTCTGGCTGTCTGTGCGGCAGGCCAGTAATTTATAGTTAATATTATTCTTTATAAAATTAATTT
>JALVAL010000520.1 GCA_027011205.1 Gammaproteobacteria bacterium | reverse complement strand
GCGTTGTTCAGAAAATGTTATTTTATGGATGCCCATGGGATAATCCATATATTGTAAAGACATCATCCAGGCAGTAAATAAAAACCAGATAACCGGGCCAATAACGGGTATTACAAACAGCATAATAAGAAATGGAATAGACCATAGAACCATATAAATAAGCTTTCTGACTTCCATCATCAGAGTGGGGATGAGTTCTTTCATCATTTTCTTAAAACTGCTGTCTTCATCCAGTCTTTTACCTGTCAGGTATTGCTCTGTAGCTTCTGCCAGCAGACCGTTGAATGGTGAGGCGATAATATTGGCCAGGATTGAAAAACTATAAAAAATAAGTACCAGTAAGGCCATTCCAAACACTATATACAGCAGCGGCTTAATAAACACTACAATGGCAGCAACCCAGGACCACATGCCGGACGTGTCCAGAAAACGATCCATGTATTCGCCAAAATAGCTGAAACCAAAATACACACCGATAGAAAAAATAACAATATTAATAATCAGGGGGATAATAACAAATGCTTTAATCCCTTTTCTGGTGAGCAAAGGCAAAGCTCTCAATAGATAGCCGAACCCGGTGACTGGATTATTGGATGTAGCCATTAAAATTCCTTATTTCTACTGTTCTTGTGTAATAAAATGTGTACGAGCCAATAAAGCGGTTCCTGCTGCAGCTTCCTGCTGTTTTGCAGAACAAACAGGAATACCGAGTTTCTGTTCTCGAATATAGCGCCAGGCGCCATTATTTGCACCACCGCCAATACTGCTAACATGTTTGGGATAAGGGGCACCTAATTCAAGTAATAAGCGATAGGCTCTGGTCTCAATATCCGCCATACCTTCAAGAATGGCCTGGAAATATTCAATGTCCCGGTCGGGTCTGGGCGTTAAAACCGGTTTCAGTGCAGGATCCTGAACAGGGAATCGTTCACCCGGTGTCAGCAGGGGATAATAATTAAGATTTAATAAGGACAGTCTGGTATGACTGATCTGCTGATTGAGCTGTTCTGTCAGATCCGAAATTTCACCGGCACAAAAAAGCGCTTTCAGCACAGCACCGCCGGAATTAGAGGCTCCGCCAATCAGCCATTTATCTCCATAAGGCTGGCTATAAACACCGTATTGCTGATTATAAAGCGGTTTATCGGCGATAACTTTCATAACCAGAGTAGAGCCCAGCGAGGTAATGGCATCCCCAATATCCTTTGCCCCGGTGGCCATAATGGCGGCAGTGCTATCAGTGGTACCGGCACAGATTTTTAAATCCGGATGAAAACCGAATTTAGCAACCATATCTGGAGCCGCGACCCCCAGTATCTCACCCGGCGGGTGTACTAAGGGCAAATAGTCTGTAGAAAGATTGCAGGTTTCTAATAACTGGGATAACCATTGCGGCCAGCATTGTTGTTCAGCATCATAACCCATTTTAAGGGCATTATTATAATCACTATGTCCAAATTCTGCCATTAGTCTGCCGCTTAACCAGTCAGACTGATTCAAGGCATAAAAGACTTTACTGGAATAATCCGTGTCCTGATGTAGACCCTGTTCATAGAGCCAGAGAATTTTGGCCAGACCGGAAGTGACTCCTGTTGCAGCGGTATCAGGTTCGGCTTTGTTGCGGATAGCCTGAGCCTGCTGTACAGCTCGCTGATCATTATACATCAGAGCCTCGGAACAGGGCCGGCCATCCCTGTCAGCCAGCAGCACCGTACCGGATGTGCCGTCTATGGCAAGACTCTGAATGTCTTTCATCGTATAAGATGTGTTCAGTTCCAGAGTCTCTTTTAATAACCGGAGAACATCAGAAAAAACACACCACCAGTCAGCAGGCTGCTGGGAGTAGCCGATAATCTGCTGGGCCGAAGAATAAAGGGCCTGACTGTCAGGCAGAGCTTTCTGACAATAAGCAATACAGCTGCTATTGTCATCCAGCACCATGGCACGGATACCTGAAGTGCCCACATCAATTCCTAAAGACAGCATATTATTATCAGGGCAGATGTACGGGTACCGGTGGAATCCAGTTATCCGCACGGTGTTCAGCAATAACCGTGGTATAAATACCGCCGCGGACATAGAATTCTGCTTTTATACGCATAAAACGAGGCTGGGTGGCAATAACCAGATCACTGAGCATATCATTGGTCACTTTCTCATGAAAAGCACCCTGGTTACGAAATGACCACATATAAAGTTTTAGAGACTTCAGTTCAACACATTGTTTATCGGCAATATATTCGATATGAATGGTGGCAAAGTCTGGCTGCCCCGTTTTAGGACATAAACAGGTAAATTCCGGGACATTAATGCGAATGGTATAATCCCGTTCCGGGCTAGGGTTATCAAAAGTTTCGAGGTCTTTACTGGGTTGGGTGGACATGAATGTTTTTCCTGATTGATAAAAAGGCGATGACTCAGTATGATTTGTCTATTCTCGAACAGGCTACCAGACCGGAATGACAGATCGAGATATAGAGTCATCTGATTAAACAGCCCCTGATAAAAAAGATTGGGCAAATTTTACACTATTAGGTAAAATAGGGAAATTCATGTTTTCAAATTATTTGAATACTTTCTTACTAGAATTAAATAAAAGAGTGTAATGCGCTTAAGCAAAATCAAACTCGCCGGTTTTAAATCCTTCGTTGATCCAACTGTGTTATCGTTTCCCAGCGACCTGGTCAGTATTCTGGGGCCTAATGGCTGCGGTAAATCCAATACTATTGATGCGGTACGCTGGGTAATGGGTGAGAGTTCAGCCAAAAATCTGCGTGGTGAATCCATGACCGATGTTATCTTTAATGGTTCGTCGGGCCGTAAGCCTGTGGGGCAGTGCACAGTTGAACTGATGTTTGATAATTCTGACGGCACTATTGGTGGTCAATACGCCCAGTACAATGAAATCTCGGTGAAGCGAACGGTTAACAGGGATGCACAGTCACAGTATTATCTCAATAATGTGCGCTGTCGCCGCCGAGATGTGACTGATTTATTTCTGGGAACTGGTCTGGGTCCCAGAAGTTACTCCATTATTGAGCAGGGGATGATCTCTAAACTGATTGAGTCCAAACCGGAAGAACTGCGAGTTTATATTGAGGAAGCTGCGGGGATTTCCAAATATAAAGAGCGGCGTCGGGAAACGGAAAACCGCATCCGGCATACTCGTGAAAACCTGGAACGTCTGGATGATTTACGAGCTGAACTGGATAAGCAGCTGGCACATTTAAATCGTCAGTCCAGAACTGCACAGCGTTATACTGAACTGAAAAAAGAAGAACGACTCAAAAAAGCTCAATTACAGGCTTTGCACTGGGATGCCATTGACAAAAAAGCCCAGCAGCATGATGTGCAGATACGAGAAAAAGAAACGGCTCTGGAGCAGTTGATTGCCGAACTGCGCATGACTGAAGCCGGTATCGAACAAAGTCGTGAAGAACATATAGAAGCCAACGATGCATTTAATACCGTGCAGGGTAATTATTATCGCATTGGTGCCGAAATTGCCCGGGTTGAGCAGGCTATTACCCATGCACGGGAAAAAGCCCAGCAATATCAGGATGATCTGGAACAGGCAGAACATGTTTACCAGGATGTTTATCTGCATTTGCAGGAAGATGAAGAAAAACATCAGTTACTGCAAATGCAAATAGCAGAACTTGAACCTGAATTTGAACAGGCCAGTGAACTGGAAGAACACTCTGCCGCATTGCTGCTAGAACATGAATCCTCTATGCAGGACTGGCAGATGCGCTGGGACGAATTCAACCAGCAGGCGCAGGAACCCTCCCAGACGTCTCAGATAGAACGCACCAAAATCAGTCAGCTTGAACAGAATATTCTCAATCAGGAACGACGCATAGAAAAACATCAGCAGGAGCTGGAACAGTTTTCATCACAACAGATTGAAGAGTCATTAGGCAAACTGGAACTGGAAATTGCTGAATCTGAACAGATCACTCAGACCATACAGGAACAACTCGATCAGGAACGGGAAATTATACAGAATCAGCGTGATGAAAATTATCAGCTGAATAATGAGCTGGATAAACAACGTAGTCAGTTACAGTTATTAAAGGGCCGCAAAGCATCACTGGAAGCCCTGCAGCAGGCCGCCCTGGGTAAAAACGATAAACCCCTTAAACAATGGATGGAAAAGCATCAGTTGCAGGACAGGCCGCGTCTGGCTGAACAGATTACTGTAACAGATAACTGGAATACCGCTGTTGAATGTGTGCTGGGTGAATATCTTGAAGCCGCCTGTCTGGAAAATATTGCACCACTGGGGGAATTTTTACAGGAGCTGGACAGGTCCAGTGTCAGCCTGATAGAAACACCGGTAGTCAAGCAGGCTGATAATCCTGCTGATTCAAATACTGGCCTGGCCATGCTACAGCAGTTTGTGTCGGGTTCAAATGCTCAAATGGTTGCCTCAATAACCCATGGTGTTTATGCCGCAGAAGATTTAGCCAGTGCGCTTGCCCGGCAGAAACAATTGTCAGCCGGACAGTCAATCATTACCCGTGATGCTATCTGGCTTGGGCCAAACTGGGTTCGTGTGGTAAGAGACAAAGATCAGAAGGGTGGAGTACTGGCCAGAGAGCAGGAATTAAAACAATTGAATGCTGAACTGGAACAGGTACAGCAGGAAGTGGATGAACTGGGCGAAAAAATTGAACAGGGTCGGGTACTGTTGCGTGAAATTGAACACAATCGAGAAAATCGCCAGAAAGAATTTAATCTGCACAATCGTACCTTGTCAGAACTTCGTTCTCAGTTTAGTTCCAGACAATCCCGGCTGGAACAGATGAATGCTCGTCAGAGCCGAGTTAAGGATGAAATACAGGAAATCGAATCACAGATCGAAGAAGAAAAACTATTAATTGAAGAATCCACTGAGCGTTTGCATGCAGCTCTGGAAATGATGGAAGAATTTGCTCATCAGCGCGAACTGTTGACCCGGGAACGTGAAACTTATCGTGAGCAATTAGTAGAAATTCGTATTAAGGCCAGAGAGAATCGTGAACAGTCCCATGCTCTGGAAATTCGCTTGCGGGGTATTAAAACGGAACTATCCTCCATAGAACAGGCTCTGGTCAGACTTAAATCTCAATTAGAACAGCTTTCTCATCGCCGGGATCAGCTACGGGATTTAATTAAACACGATGATGATCCGGTACAGCAGTTGAATGAAGAACTGGAATCCCATCTTGAAGCCAGAGTGCTGGTTGAAGAGCAGCTGGGACAGGCTCGTCAGAAAGTAGAAGAACTGGAGCATGCTCTTAGAGAACATGATCATAAGCGTGCTCAGGTGGAAAATAATCTACAGGCTCTGCGTTCTGAACTGGAAACGATTCGTTTATCCTCTCAGGAACTGACGGTACGCCGCCAGACTTTAAAAGAACAGGTGGATGAATCCGGCTTTTCTATTGAAGAACTGTTTATTGGAATGCCGCAGGAAGCCAGCGAAGCACTGTGGAAATCAGAGGTGGATGCTCTGGCTCAAAAGATTCAGCGACTGGGTTCTATTAACCTGGCGGCTATTGAGGAGTTTAAAGAGCAGTCAGAACGTAAAACCTATCTGGATGCTCAGAATGATGACTTGATAAGAGCTCTTGATACACTTGAAGGTGCAATAGCCAAAATTGACCGTGAAACACGTACTCGTTTCCGGGAAACCTTTGATAAAATCAATTCCGGAATTCAACGACTGTTTCCAAAACTCTTTGGTGGTGGTCATGCCTATCTGGAGCTGACCGGTGATGATTTATTAAACACCGGTGTAACCATAATGGCGCGACCGCCGGGTAAACGTAATAGTACGATACATCTGCTCTCCGGCGGTGAAAAAGCAATGACGGCAGTATCTCTGGTATTTGCTATTTTTGAACTGAATCCAGCCCCATTCTGTATGCTGGATGAAGTAGATGCGCCTCTGGATGAAGCCAATGTCGGTCGTTTCTGTGCTATGGTTAAAGAAATGTCTGAGCAGGTGCAATTTATATATATAACGCACAATAAAACTACTATGGAAATGTCTGATCATCTGTGTGGGGTCACCATGAAGGAACCCGGTGTGTCCCGAATTGTTGACGTGGATATTAATGAAGCCGTTGAAATGGTGGAAAGTTAGGAACTTATTTAAAAGATATGGATAAACTTATAT
>JALVAL010000519.1 GCA_027011205.1 Gammaproteobacteria bacterium | reverse complement strand
AGCCTAAACAGTTTTATCATTGCTTTGGCTGTGGTGCCAGCGGTGATGCGATTCGTTTTCTGATGGAATACGAGCACCTGAGTTTTGTTGAGGCAATTGAAGAACTGGCCCAGATGGCTGGCCTGGAAGTGCCCAGGGTTGCCTATGACAATCAGCAGACACGGCAGAGTCCGCAACAGTTTGAATTACTGGTTCAGGTGGCCAATTATTATCAGTATCAGTTACAGCACCATGCTCAGGCTCAGATGGTGCAGGCTTATATTAAACGGCGTGGCTTAAGCAGCGATATTATTCAGACCTATGGTCTGGGTTTTGCGCCGCCGGGCTGGGACAATGTGCTCAATGTTATTGGTGCGGGTAATGAGCAGAAAATACAGGCTCTGGCCGATACCGGTATGTTGATCAAACGGGATAATGATCAACCTGAGTTTAAAAAAACATATCAATCACCCTGGTATGACCGGTTTCGGGAACGTTTAATGTTTCCCATCAGAGATCGACGCGGCAGAACCATTGCTTTTGGTGGCCGGATACTGGGTGATGATAAACCCAAATATATTAATTCACCGGAAACCCCTTTATTTCATAAAGGTCAGGAACTTTATGGCCTGTTTGAACTCAAACAGGCATTACGCAATATTGACCGGGTACTGGTGGTTGAAGGCTATATGGATGTAGTTGCCCTGGCGCAATTTGGTATCCGCTATAGTGTAGCCACACTGGGTACTGCAACCACGTCTGAGCATCTGCAAAAACTGTTTCGGCTGTGTGATGAAGTTATTTTCTGTTTTGATGGCGACAGGGCAGGCCGGGAAGCCGGCTGGCGAGCCATGAATAATACTCTGTCAGCAATTAAACCGGGCAAACAGGCTCGTTTTATGTTTTTACCCGATGGCGAAGATCCGGATACTCTGGTCAGGCAAAAAGGTAAAGATGGTTTTGAAGCTGCAATAGATAACGCACAAAGCTTTTCAGAATTCTTTTTTGAAACTCTGATGCAAAAAGTCAATATGGAAACCCTGGACGGGCGCTCAAAATTGATTGATTTGAGCAAACCTTATTTACAGCAGATTCAGGAAGGGGCTTTTCAGACCTTAATGATTGCACGGTTATCAGAATTGGCAGAAATAGATACGGTCAGTCTGGCAAAATTATTAGGAATAAAATCTGCCGTCGGCAGGTCTACTTTAGCGTACAGGCAAAGCGGTAATGCGCTGAATATACGAAATACCGGCAGGTCAGTTTTACCAGTGGCATCACCGGTTAAAAAAGCCATTGCCTACTTGTTACAATATCCGGTGCTGGCAGAAATGGCCGGTGATCCAGGGCGTTTTTCATCCCTGGAACTTGCTGATATAGCACTTTTTGTGCAATTGCTTGATTTACTGCAGAATGACCCCACTTTAAACACTGCAAGAATACTGGCAAAGTGGTCTGATGACGGGCAACGTCAGTATCTGGAACAACTGGCGGTAGAGCCTTCTTTACTGACTGATGAAGAGGCAATTCGTTGTGAGTTTAATGAAATTATACAGTTACTTGGTCGTCAGTATCAACAACAGTGTTTTAATCGTCTGGAGCGTAAAGAGCGTCAGCAGGGACTGGGTAAAGTGGAGAAAATTGAGTATTTACAATTACTCAATTTACTTA
>JALVAL010000518.1 GCA_027011205.1 Gammaproteobacteria bacterium | reverse complement strand
TATTAATATAGTGTAATATTGCCTGCTTTACGAGTTAGTCTGTCGGCTATTATACGGATTATATTATTATGAAAGTATTTTTCAGGTATTTTTTCAGAACACTTCGCTTTATTCTTGAACCTTTTATTCTGCTCTGGGACAAATTGACCACCCCTAAAGGTGTGGTACGTTCTGAGCAGGATCAGGCCGAAGTGGATAAGCGTACGGCTAATCTGGCTTTGTATCAGTTTAACACCTGCCCGTTCTGCATTAAGGTCAGGCGTCAGATAAAACGGCAGTCATTAAATATTGAATTGCGTGATGCTCAGCATAACCCGCAATATCGGGAAGAGCTGCTGCAGGGCGGAGGGGAGGTTAAAGTCCCCTGTTTAAAAATTACCGATGAGCAGGGTAACGTCATCTGGATGTATGAGTCCGGTGATATTATTCAGTATCTGCGGGATAATTATAGTTCCTGAAAAAAAAATAGTTCCTGAAAAAAAATAGTTCCTGAATAATAGCTATTGTTCCTGAACAATAAGTTCTTTTAAGACCTCAATGGCTCGATCCAGGGTCGCTTCACTGGTATAGTAATGTGCAGAAAAACGTACATTACCATGACGCATGGCACAAATAACCTGCTTTTCCATTAAGGACTGGTAGAGTAGTTCGGATGAAATTGTCTCGTGTCGAAAAGCAATAATACCACTGAGCCGCTCCTGTTCCAGTCTGGACACAACTTCAATTCCATCGCTTTCACTGAGTTTTCCGGCCAGATATCTGCTGTTCTGTACGACCTTTCTTTCAATCGTATTAAGGCAGCGATCCATCAGTAGACAAACGCTGCTGTACAGCGCATGAATAGCCAGCATATTAGGGCTGCCGCACTCGAATTTTCGTGCAGTTTCAGCGGCTGTCCATTGCAGTGTATCAAAATTATATAAATCTTCGGTCATATGCCAGCCAAACTGACTGGGTTGTAATTGTGCACGAATGGCTTCCCGGCAATAAAACACCCCAAGTCCCTCAGGACTGAGCAGCCATTTATGGCCATCGGCCATTACAAAATCGGCGTCAATTTCCTGTACGTCCAGTTTTAATGCGCCCAGACTCTGTATGGCATCCACACAAAACAGAATATGGTGCTGTTTACAAAATTGTCCCAGTTTTTTCAAGTCCATACGTAAACCATCGGCGTATTGTACAGAGCTGACTGAAAGTAAGCGGGTATTGTTATCAATGGCGTTAAGATAGGCATCTTCAGGTATGGCCTCGCTATTGAGATCCACCCATTTAATGGTGACCCCGAACTGTTCCAGAGATTGCCAGATGATGCGATTGGAAGGAAACTCCTGGCGGGCAATCACAATATTATCACCGGCTTGCCAGGACAAACCATAAGCCACCATTGATAATGCTTCAGAGGTGTTTTTGACCAGTGCAATATCGTTTTCTGAAGGACTGTTTAATAAAAGCGCCAGTTTTTGTTTGAGAGCCTGTTCCACCTTTAGCCAGTGTGGGTAATAGCTGGCACCATAGCAGGTATTCTCTCTGGTAAACTGTTCTATGGCTTTGCCGGTGACCACAGGCCAGGGAGAAACGGCGGCGTGATTTAAGTAAATAATGCTTGAATCGATATTAAAATCAGATGAATAATGTGACATATTGTTA
>JALVAL010000517.1 GCA_027011205.1 Gammaproteobacteria bacterium | reverse complement strand
GGTATATATTGTATACACTAGCAATGAGTTCAGGGAATGGGAGAAAGTCGTTTGAAAAAGCACAATAAATTAACCATAGCAATTTCTTCAAGAGCTCTGTTTGATCTGGAAGAAGGTCATAAGGTGTTTACAGAACAGGGTGTTGAGGCTTATTGTAAGTATCAGATTGAGCATGAAAATGATTTGCTTGAGCCCGGTGTGGCTTTTTCTCTGGTAAAAAAACTACTGGCCTTAAACGGCAGTACCCCGGAAGAGGAAAAAGTGGAGGTAATTCTGCTGTCTAAAAACAGTGCCGATACCGGCTTAAGAATTTTCAATTCCATTGAAAAACATCAACTGCCTATTTTCAGGGCGGCTTTTTCCAGTGGCGAACCATTATACCGTTATATCGAACCATTTGGAGCACATCTGTTTTTATCAGCAGAACCAAATGATGTCCGTGAAGCGCTGGATATGGGAGTGGCAGCGGCAGCCATTTTGCCTTCTGCCAGTCGCAACACAGAACAGGGACAATTGCGCATTGCCTTTGATGGTGATGCGGTTATTTTTTCTGACGATGCAGAACGAATTTATAAGCAGAAAGGCCTGGCAGCCTTTGATGAAGCAGAGCGGGCTGCTGCTAATGATCCCTTACCCGGCGGGCCGTTTAAAGAGTTTTTACGCCTGCTGCATGGTTTGCAAACCGATTATCATGGTGATGAATCACCTATTAGAACGGCTCTGGTTACTGCTCGCGGTGCTCCGGCTCATGAGCGGGTGATCCGTACACTCAGAGCCTGGGATATACGTATTGATGAAGCTATATTTCTGGGTGGTAAACCTAAGGGGGAATTTTTAAAAGCCTTTGGTGCCGATATTTTCTTTGATGATCAGACCGGGCATTGTGAATCGGCTGTACAACATGATGTTCCGGCCGCGCATGTTCTGCACGGTGTTTCCAACCAGTAGCAGGAAATTAACTCTATGCAAAGTACTTTTTTAGCCTGGGTTTTTAGAATGCCCCTGATCCGGCGCTGGTCTCTGATGTTTTGTCATAAGCCTGAAAATATTGCTGAACACTCCCATCAGGTGGCAGTTGTCTCGCATCTGTTAACTATTATTTATAATAAAAAAGCAGCCGTCCCGGAAAAAAAACTCAGTCCGGAAAAAGCCGCAACCATTGCCCTGTATCATGATCAAATTGAAATTTATACCGGCGACACGGTAACACCTATTAAATACCATAATCCTGAACTGACCGCAGAATTTAAAAAGCTGGAGTGTTGTGCAGAAAAATTGTGTCTGAATACCTTGCCCGAAGAATTTAAAGAAGACTTTAAGGATATCCTGCTGTCGGAGCAGATTGAAGCGGATTATGCCCGGATTGTCAAAGCAGCCGATGTTATTTGCGCTTATATAAAAACTCTGGATGAACTTAAACATCATAATTATGAGTTTGAGCATGTCAGAGAAAATCTTGAAATCCGTCTGGAACGGTTAAAGGTATATCCGGAAGTGGCTTATTTTATGGATACTTTTCTCAGTTCCTGTGTTACTTCTCTGGATCAACTGACGCCGGAGTAGCTTCTTTTGAAAATTAATCTTACTAATTGTATGGTTTTTCAATAACTTATCTTTCTGGTATTGAATATTAATATAGTGTAATATTGCC
>JALVAL010000516.1 GCA_027011205.1 Gammaproteobacteria bacterium | reverse complement strand
CTCTGACTACCTATCATGCGGTGATCTGCTATACTTCAATATTAATTAAATATATTTTGGGGTGCTGTTTTTACCCAGCAAGATCGTAATGCTTCGTCCTTAAGGTCGGGGATGGCGGAGGTGACAGCTATTTCCCAAAAGCCTCGTCTTTTAAGGTGAGGAGCTGGGTTTACAGCAATTGAGGAATACATTGTGTGCAGTGAAGAGGTTTTGTTGGTTTCCATGGAAAAATTAAATGAATTACCGCCATTATCCAATGCCGCGCGGAAAATTCTGGAAATCATCTATAATCCGGATGTTGATATATCTGTTTTTGTTGAGATAGTAGAACAGGAGCCGGTATTACTGGCCAAACTGATAGGTCTGGCCAATTCAGCTTATTTTGGTCATCGTTCCATATCAAATGTGCAGCGGGCAATTATTGATGTGCTGGGGCTTAGAACTGCAAAAAATATAGCCCTTGGGGTGGTGTTAAGCGGTATTTTTGATACTCGAAACTGCCAGAATTTCAATGTGTCGGATTATTGGCTAAACAGTCTTTTTTGTGCCAGTTTGGCTAGAAATATAGCTAGAAAGGTACCTGAGTTAGAGTCGGATGAAGCTTATTTATGCGGCATGCTGCATGAAATAGGGCAGATGGCACTGGCATTTCTGTATCCGCAAGTCATGAATACCATTCTGGAATCAGAGCCAGATGACAGACTGTCCACAGAGATAGAAAAATTTGACAGAAATCATTATCAGATCAGTGCCCAGTTAATGGCTAACTGGCATCTGCCGGATATTGTAATTAAGGAGCAGCTGAGTGCGGGGTTGAATAATACGGCTGTTTTAAGTCCCATGGGGCAATTAATTCATTATTGTCAGATTTTGGCGATGCAGCTTTTTTATCCATCAGATGCTCCTCAGGTTCAATCTGAAACGGAGTCGGCTAATGAACAATATAGTATTGTTTCTCAATACCCGGTACCGGAATGTTTACAGGCTTATACTGCTCAGGTAGAGGAGGTTTATAATGACAGTGCTTCCAGAGTAGATGACTTTAAAGAAATGGCTAAACTTCTGAGTTGATATTTAATGTCGGGTTGATAGTTAATGTATAGTGCCGAAGAAAAAAAAGCAGCAGATCAATTAATAGAACGTTATCTGCCTCTGGTTAAAAAAATTGCCTATCATTTATCGGCCAGATTGCCTGCTGATATCCATATTGATGATATTATACAGTCCGGCATGATAGGTTTGCTGGATGCCAGCAAACACTATGATCCTCGTCAGGGTGCTCAGTTTGAAACCTATGCTACGATACGTATTCGAGGTGCTATTCTTGATGAAGTCCGGCGCAGTGACTGGGTGCCCAAATCAGTACATAAAAAAGCCCGTGATCTATCCTCTGCCATTCAGGAGATTGAACGTCGCACCGGGCGTGATGCACGCGATATTGAAGTGGCTCAGGAACTGGGGGTGTCCCTGGATGAATACTATCGGATCCTGCAGGATAACAGCTCATGTAGAATGTTAAGCTTTGATGATCTGGATACCGATGATACCCATAGTCTGGGAATATTCGAAGACCGACACAATAGTGTGATTGGTGAGGTGCTGGATGAAGAATTTCAACAACGCCTGTCACAGGCCATTGCCAGTTTACCGGAACGTGAACGAATGGTTATGTCCCTGTATTATGACACTGAGATGAATCTTAAAGAAGTGGGGGTATTAATTGGTATTAGCGAGTCACGGGTCAGTCAGCTGTTAACCCAGGCTCAGTTAAGATTAAGAGCCCGTATGAATGAATAGAATTTACCCGAATTATTAATTATCCGGATGTTATGAGTCATACTATAAAACGCACACAATATCAGACCACTACACCAGTGGGACTGTATGAAGCAAATTTTCGTCGTTTAAATCGCTTATTGCCTGATATCAGCAAAATGCCAGCAGGTGAGTGTCTGGAATTACCGGATGGAGGTACTGCTATTGTGATTTTAGAGCAGTTTAAATACACTACGCTGATCAGCCTGAAGCAGGTATTTGATACTCGGTTCAGGCATTTATCCAGTATTGAAATGGACTTAAGGATTTGTCATGATGCCCGCCTGCTGGAAGTGGTTGGCTATCAGGGACGTAACCCTGTGCAGTCGGCTCTGTATTATCCTAATAAACACATGTTACAGCTGGATGAAAAAAAACAGCTGAATTTATTACTAAAAGAAATTCTGGAAACCTCAATCCGTATAAAACGTCATTTTACCCAGCACCTCGTCTCGTAAGGCCTCGTCCTTAAGGTCGAGGATAGTAGAGGTGACAACTATTTCCCAAAATTAAGGCGAGGTGCTGGGTTCACTGACCCGGTGTCTTTCTAAAGCGGTTAATAAATATGCAAAACAATTATTTCCTGGATATTACGGCTGCTATTCTGGCGTTAGGCTGTCTGACTGCGCAGGCAGGAGAATTTGAAGATGGCTTAACTGCCTATCAAAAGCAGGACTATCAACAGGCCGTAAAGCTATGGCAGCCTCTGGCTGAACAGGGTGATGTACGCGCCCGTTACAATCTTGCTCTGGTGTATTTAAAACAACCGGGGAAGCAGGCTAAAAAAGCAACAGAATACTTAATAATGAGTCGTTCAGCAGGTTTAATTGACAGTTACTTTCTTAATTCTGTTGCTGATTCAGAGGTAAGCAAAAATTCAGCTCAAAATACCCCGTCAGCCTGGTTGTTTAAACAAAATAAACAGTATTATACTTTACAGCTGGCCACTGGAAAAACACCCGAGCCTTTAATAAAAATGAAACAGCGGCTGATTGCTGCAAAGCAGCTTGAGCAATTAGGCAAGCTGTCTATTCTTAAGGTGAAAGTTATAGATAAGCAAAATAAAAACATACGATTAACACGTTATGTGCTGGTATACGGAGTTTTTGATTCTTATCCGAAAGCAAAAAATGAGGTAGTTAAATTACCGGAAAAGCTACAGAAAGCCAGGCCCTGGATTAGACAGTTCGGGGTATTGCAGTCTATACTGAGTAAAAATGTAGGGAAATAGCAGGTTATTATGAAACCTTACAGGAAATGTTGCAGGAACAGGACTTTTTAATTAACAAAAAAGAACTACGAGTGGACTATTATATCAGCCTGGAATCAATGCTTATCAATAGTGATAAAAAGAAAGTTCAGCAACTGGTTTATAATTTATTATCAAATGCCATAAAATTTTCCCCTCAGGGCGGCATCCTCTGTTTTGAATTAAGTGGTGCGTATATCGAACAGGGTTCAGAAAAAACCAGAGCCCTGTTTTTTTGAATTATTGATCAAGGTCCCGGAATTCCGGAAGCTGAACTGGAATTAATTTTTGATAAATTTATGCAGAGCAGTAAAACCGATACTGGTGCCGGAGGGGCAGGTCTGGGGTTATCTATCAGTAAGGAAATTGTCCATATACTGGGCGGTCAGATTCGAGCTGAGGCAAATCAGACCAAAGGCGCTGCTTTCAGCCTGCTACTGTCTTGTGCTTAAAAAAACAGTAATAATTCAGCCTCGTCTTTCGTGTCATTTTTTTGGCACATTGCCATAAATTTTCCTGTAAATTCCTGTAAAACTTAAAATCATAGGCTACACTCTTAGAAATACTGAACTTTGGAACACTATTTGCTTATTGAAATATATGAGTAGAATTTCAACGGTTAGTTTATGCTGAATTGTGACAACAATTTAAGAATTTGTATAAAATTAACCAGGGATAGTTGATCTTAAAGAACAACAATTCCTAACATCAGAAACAGGAACTAAAAATGGCGGACGAAGATCTGGATTTAGATGACGGTGAAGAAGCACCCAAGTCTTCCAAAAAAAAGCTGATAATTATTATTGCAGGGGTGCTGGTTTTACTCATTGCAGTGGGTGCCGGTCTTTATTTTTCCGGTTTTTTTGATGATGCATCGGAACAGCCGAAAAGTAGTCAGACAGAAGATGGTGGTAGTGATAAAAATACCGCTGAAGAAGCGGAGCCGGAAGTCATTGCAGAACGCTCCTACTGGCCGCTGGAACCACCTTTTGTGCTGAATTTTGAAGGTAAAAGTAAAGCTCGTTATATGCAAATTGGCCTGGAAGTAGCCACCACCAGTAATAAAGCACTGGCTGCGGTAAAAAAACATTTACCGGTTATACGTAATGAAATCGTGTTATTGTTAAGCGGACAAAAATACCAGGAGATGGTGACTCCGGATGGTAAAGAACAGCTCCGGGCAGAACTGATTGAAACAATTAATAATGTGCTTAAGCAGCATAAAGTCAAAAAGGGCATTGAGAATATCTATTTTACCAGTTTTGTAATGCAGTAATTTATTTGATAAATTTGATTGATAAATACCAGAAGGTGAAAAAATAGCGTGACCGATTTACTCTCACAAGAAGAGATTGATGCTTTATTGCACGGTGTTGATGATGGGGATGTCGATACCGACGATGATGGCGATGATGACGGCTCGACCCGGCAATACGACTTTAATAGTGAAGATCGAATTGTTCGTGGGCGTATGCCGACGCTGGAAATGATTAATGAGCGTTTTGCCCGTTATCTACGGATCAGTATGTTTAATATGTTGCGTCGTTCTACCGAAATATCCGTCGGAGGCATTCAGACCCTTAAATTTGGTGAATACATCCATACGCTTTTCGTACCCACCAGTCTGAATCTGATTAAAATGAAACCTTTAAGAGGCACTGCTTTACTGGTGATAGAACCCACACTGGTTTTTATTCTGGTGGATAATTATTTTGGTGGAGAGGGTAAGTTTCACGCGAAAATTGAAGGCCGCGAGTTTACACCCACAGAACAACGGGTAATCCATATGTTTATGGAGATTTGTTTTATCGATCTGGTTAAGGCCTGGGAACCGGTAATGCCAATAGAATTTGAATTTTCCAGCCGTGAGGTTAATCCCCAGTTTGCAAATATAGTCAGCCCTACAGAAGTAGTGGTGGTCAGCAGTCTGCATGTAGAGCTGGAAGGCGGGGGAGGAAATATTCATCTTACCATGCCTTACTCTATGCTGGAACCTATCAGAGAATTACTCGATGCCGGTATTCAAAGTGATCGCAGTGATGTGGATGAGCGCTGGAGTCAGGCTCTGAGTGATGAAATTAAATCGGCTGAAGTTGAAGTCTCCGCTACCCTGACCAAAACTACGCTGACCTTGCAGGATGTTATGAACCTGACAGAAGGTGATATCATTGCCATAAATATACCTGATGAAGTGGGGGTTTATGCAGAAGACATTCCTATATTTAAAGCACATCACGGGGTGCATAATGGCCATTATGCTATCAAAATAAGTAACAGGATGGAACGACCTACTCATAAGGAAACCGGAATTCCCTTTTTGGATGAATCATTTGTCTCAAAAGATTCAAATAATGATACAGGCGATAATCAGTAATGAATGATGAAACAGAGAACGTAGAAACAGAGAAGGTAGAAAAAGAAAAAGATCCGTGGGCTGAGGCCATGAATGAGCAGGCGGAGGCAGAAGCTGATACAGCTGCAGGTTTTGAAAATCTGGAAGATGAAGGCAGTCCGGGTGATGAAGAAATTAATATGGAAGTTATTCTGGATGTTCCCGTTGATATTTCTATGGAAATAGGTCGTACCAAAATCAATATCCGTAATCTGCTGAAGTTAAATCAGGGGTCGGTTATTGAGCTGGACCGGCTGGCAGGAGAACCAATGGATGTACTGGTTAACGGGACTTTGATAGCCCATGGTGAAGTGGTAGTGGTTAATGATAAGTTTGGTATTCGACTCACTGATGTTATCAGCCCTGTAGAACGTATTAAGAAATTAAAATAACCTTGGACATTCATACTATTATAAATCAGTGTGTTACAGTCAGATATGCTGTTGGATTATTTCTGCTTGCCTTAATCCTGTTTTATCCAATATCATCAATTGCTGAGGTTCAGGCATTTAATGAAGTCCCACAAAATGCAGATGATAATCAGGTGGTATCAGATATTACTATTGTCAATACCAGACCGGCTGAAGCCTCAAAAGATAAGAAAAATTTTTCCTTCCTTATGACACAAAGGAATAAACAGGAGAATTCAGCGGCTGATTCCAGTCAGGCGATTAATGTATCATTAGGTCTTATTTTTATATTGCTACTGATTTTTTCACTGGCCTGGTTTATGCGTAAAATGGGCTATAGCAATATTTCAGGCCAGGGTGAGCTGAAAATACTGGCGACCTTAAACCTGGGTCAAAAAGAAAAAATTGCACTGATTCAGGTGGGTCAACAGCAATTACTGATAGGTGTGACCGCAAATCAGATCAATACTCTGCATGTTCTGGATGAAATACTTGAAGCAGGGGATAGCGCTATGGCTGCTGATGCAGGCTTTGCAAAAAAACTGGCTGAGTCTCTGGGTAAACCCAGCACCTGGCCTTAAAAGACAAGGCTTTTGGGAAATAGTTGTCACCACTGCTATCCTCGACCTTAAGGACGAGGCCTTACGAGGTGCCGGGTAAAATTAACAAAGGTTAACAAATATACATGAAACAAAGTCCAGTTTTTTCTCGTGTTCTACCACTGATAATTTTATCAATCATAATCCTGTTCAGTTTGTTTTCTGGCGTGGTTTCAGCCGCACCGGCTGTCAATCTGGTTACTATGACCCCGGGTACTAATGGTGAACAAAGCTACTCGGTGACACTGCAGGCACTGTTCTTTATGACGGTCATTTCACTGTTGCCCTCTATGTTGCTGATGATGACCTCCTTTACCCGAATTATCATTGTTCTGGCCATTGTTCGTCAGGCTACTGGTTTGATGCAGGCACCACCAGCACAGGTTCTGGTAGGACTGGGAATATTTATGACCATGTTTATTATGGCGCCGGTTTTTGAGAAAATGTACAGTGATGGTATTAAACCGTATCTGGATGATCAAATTGGTATTGAAGTTGCTGTAAAAAAAGCTTCCAGTCCACTGCATGAGTTTATGCTGGCTCAGACACGAGAAAAAGATCTGACCATGTTTACTGAAATAGCCGATGAAGGACCTTACCAGACATCCGCTGATGTCCCATTTACCGTACTTATTCCCGCTTTTGTTACCAGTGAACTTAAAACGGCTTTTACCATTGGTTTTTTGATCTTTATTCCTTTTTTGATTATTGATCTGGTTGTTGCCAGTGTTCTGATGTCCATGGGGATGATGATGCTGTCCCCCTTAATTGTCTCCATGCCGTTTAAACTGATGCTGTTCGTACTGGTGGATGGCTGGTCGATGATTATGGGGACACTGGCATCGAGTTATTATATATAAGAGCAGCGCTCAGCGCTGAGCGCTGAGCGCTTTATTTCCCGGAGTTACTTATGACCCCTGAATCTGTTTTAGACATCCTGCAGGGTGCTGTGTATCTGATCATTGTTCTGTTGTTGATCATTTTACTGCCGGCGCTGATTGTAGGGTTGATGGTCAGTATGTTTCAGGCTGCTACGCAGTTAAACGAACAGACTTTGACCTTTATTCCTAAACTGCTGGTGACCTTTGGGGTTCTGATGTTTGCCGGGCCGTATATGCTGGATCGAATAATGGAGTATATGCATCAGATGTTTATTAATATCCCCATGTTTTTAAGTGGTGGTTAATAATGTTTACCACTGAGGAAATTACCGCCTTTGTAGGGGCTTTTATCTGGCCTTTTATTCGTATCAGTGCCATGATGCTGGTGGCCCCCGTATTTTCCTCTATATCTGTTCCCATTCGTATCAGAGTTCTGGCATCAGTTGCTCTTTCTATTGTTATTATTCCCGTATTACCCCCGTTACCGCTGGTTGATTTTGTCAGTGGAGAGGCCCTGCTTATTGCTATACATCAAGTATTAATTGGTGCCATTATGGGCTTTGCCCTGCAGCTGGCTTTTAATCTATTTGTGATGGCTGGTCATATTCTGGCTATGCAGGCGGGACTGGGGTTCTCATTAATGAACAGTCCTCAGGATGGGATTCAGGTTACCGTTGTCGGACAGCTCTATCTGTTCCTGGCCACCTTTTTATATCTGGCTATGGACGGGCATTTAATATTAATTCGCGAAGTATTAAACAGCTTTACCATTATTCCTGTGAGCACGAATGGAATTGCACCTGCCGGTTTCTGGATGCTGATTAGCTGGGGGAGTGAAATGTTTCGCAGTGCAGTGATGATGGTGCTGCCGGGTATTACAGCACTGTTAATGGTTAATGTCAGTTTTGGCGTTATGTCCAAAGCTTCACCGCAGTTAAATCCATTTTCAATTGGTTTCCTAATAACTATTATTCTTGCCTTTATTATTATTTACATTACTTTACCCACTTTATGGCCCTATTTTATAAGGATTATGGACTCCATCTTTTTACTGATCCAGAATATTCTGCAGCAAAGTGCCGCCTATAATGCAGGAACAGTATAATGGCTGAAAATCAGGATGGTCAGGAAAAGTCAGAAGACCCTACGGAGAAAAAGAAATCGGAATCCCGTAAGAAAGGCCAGATCACCCGTTCCAAAGAACTGACCACTTTATTTATGCTGCTCTCGTCTATTGTGGGCATTATGATCTTTGCCAGAGGTATGGTTGAAACCATCAGCGCCATTATGCGTAATAATTTTACCGTGGAACGTGACACGCTGTTTCATACCGGGCAGCTGTTTATTCACTTTAAAGGTGAACTGGCGGCCATGCTGTATTCGCTTTTGCCATTATTTATTGTAATGGTCATTACGGCAATATTATCCAGCTCATTGCTGGGAGGATTCAATTTTTCATCAGAAGCCCTACAGCCCAGCTTATCTAAAATGAACCCTTTAAAGGGGATAAAAAAGATTTTTGGCAGCCAGGGTTTAATTGAACTGGTCAAAAGTATTTTAAAACTGCTGTTATTAGGGAGTATTGCGGTTTATTTTATCTGGGCTGACCGATATGAAATCTATGGCCTCTCGGAAGAACCTTTTCCAGAAGCGTTTATACACGCAATGAAACTGCTTTCCTGGCAGTTTCTGCTGGTTACTCTGGGTATGATTGTGGTAGCCATGATTGATGTCCCATATCAGATCTGGAGTAGTAAAAGGCAGTTAAAAATGACCAAGCAGGAGGTCAAGGATGAGTCAAAAAACTCGGATGGCAATCCAGAAGTAAAAAGCCGTATACGGCAATTGCAACGAGAAATGGCCATGCAGCGTATGATGGGCGATGTTCCTAAAGCTGATGTTATTATTACCAATCCTACCCATTATGCTGTGGCTCTGCAATATGACCAGGAGGGCTCGGGTGCTCCAGTTATGCTGGCCAAAGGAACCGATCTGGTTGCTCTGCAAATACGTAATGTTGCACAGGCTAATGATGTGCCGATCCTGGAAGCCCCTCCTTTATCCCGTGCTATTTATCATAGTGTAGAAATTGGTCAGGAAATCCCCGCCGGCCTTTATGTGGCTGTGGCGCAGGTATTAGCTTATATCTTCCAGCTGAAAAATGGTGAAGCGGATGAAACGATGAAGCCGGATCTGAATCACCTGCCCATACCCGCAGAATTTAATTACTAAACCGGATTCTGTTGGCACACAATCTGCTAACCATACCTGTAATCGTCAAAAAACAGTCACAGAATGAATTCAGGGTAGTTATGGCCACAGCAGCAATTGATGTTAAATCACAGATTTCCAGCTTTATCCAGAGTGGACTGGGTACGCCGCTTTTATTGATGGGTATTCTGGCAATGGTTATCCTGCCTTTGCCCACTATATTACTGGATATGCTGTTTACCTTTAATATTACCTTTGCTCTTATTATTCTCCTGATTGTCGTTTATGCCAGAAAACCTCTGGATTTTGCATTGTTTCCTACCGTTATTCTTATTGCTACCCTGTTGCGCCTGGCTCTCAATGTGGCTTCAACCCGGGTAGTACTTTTGCATGGCTATGAAGGACCCGATGCGGCAGGTAAGGTTATTCAGTCATTTGGTGAGGTGGTAATTGGCGGCAATTATGCAGTGGGACTGGTAGTATTTATTATTCTGGTGATCATTAATTTTGTGGTGGTGACCAAAGGTGCGGGACGGGTTGCAGAAGTCAGTGCCCGTTTTACTCTGGATAGTATGCCCGGCAAACAGATGGCTATTGATGCGGATTTGAATCAGGGCTTAATTGATCAGGAGCAAGCCAAAATTCGACGTGAAGAAGTGACCCGGGAAGCTGATTTTTACGGCTCAATGGACGGTGCCAGTAAATTTGTACGGGGGGATGCCGTTGCCGGTATTTTAATTACTATAATCAATGTAATAGGCGGTTTTACCATCGGTATGCTGCAGCACGATCTCAGTGCGGCTCAATCAGCGGAATATTTTGTTTTACTGACGATTGGAGATGGTCTGGTCGCACAGATCCCCGGTCTTATCCTGTCCACAGCCGCCGGTATTATGGTGACTCGTGAAAATCGTGAGGGAGATATGGGTGGTAAATTTGTTACCGATATGTTCAGTAAGCCTAAAACCCTGGGCATTACTTCCGGCATTATGGCCACTATGGGGCTGGTTCCCGGTATGCCTCATCTGGCATTTTTAAGTTTTGCGGCCTTAACCGGTTATATGGCCTGGCGCAAAAAACAGCTTCAAACCACTGAGCTTGAAGTCGTTCAGGAACAGCAGCATGAACAACAGGAACTGGAAGCTGCTTCAAATGATCATAAGGAACTCAGCTGGGATGACGTTATGCCGGTGGATGCTATTGGTCTGGAAGTGGGTTATCGCCTGATACCTATGGTAGATAAATCTCAGGGGGGGCAGTTAATGTCTCGTATTAAAGGGGTTCGTAAGAAACTTTCACAGGATCTGGGTTTTCTTATTCCACCGGTGCATATCAGAGATAATCTTGATTTAGCGCCTAATGTTTATCGTATAGCCTTAATGGGAGTTTCTGTCGGGGAAGCGGAAGTACATCCTGAACATGATATGGCTATTAATCCGGGACAGGTATTTGGTGAAGTAAAGGGCATTAAGACCCAGGACCCGGCCTTTGGCCTGCCTGCGGTCTGGATTGAACAGAACAGCAAGGAAAATGCTCAGACTCTGGGTTATACCGTAGTAGATGCCAATACGGTTATTGCCACCCATTTAAGTCAGGTATTAAATGAAAATGCAGCGCAATTACTGGGTCATGAGGAAGTCCAGCAATTACTGGATCGTCTGGCAGTAGCCTCACCCAGGCTGGTTGAAGATCTGGTGCCAAAAATGCTGCCATTAAGTACTGTTGTTAAGGTAATGCAGAATTTACTGGACGAAAATATTCCTGTTCGCGACTTTAAGACCATTATTGAATGTCTGGCTGAATATGCACCGGTAACACAAGATGCCGGAATTTTGACAGCTCATGTCAGGGTGGCATTGGGTCGATTTATTGTTCAACATATCAATGGCTTATCTAATGAATTGCCGGTTATTACTCTGGAACCATCCCTGGAACAGTTATTGCATCAGTCTATACAGATGTCAGAAGAGGGGGGTGGTATTGAACCAGGGCTGGCAGAGCGAATACATCAGTCTCTGGCTGAAAGTGCTCAGAAACAGGAAGTTAACGGTAGTCCGGCCATTTTGCTGGTTTCTGCTCAAATCCGCAATATGCTTATGCGGTTTGTTAAACATACTATCCCTAATATGCATGTCCTGGCCTATAACGAAGTACCGGATAATATGCAGATAAAAATAGTTTCTACTGTCGGACAGGGATAATAAATTCTCTGCCGGACAGTTAAAAAAAATACAGTGTTAATAAAAGGTTATAGGATATGAAAATCAAACGTTTTTTTGCAGCAGATATGCGTGAAGCACTGCGCCAGGTCAAAGAAGAGCTTGGAGCCGATGCTGTTATTCTATCCAATAATAAAGTCAGCGATGGTATCGAACTGGTGGCTGCAATAGATTATGATGAAGATGCTATCAAACGTCAGGCTGCGGACAGCAGAAACCCATCAGCTATGCACAGATCTGCCGGAACTCCAGCATCAGGTCAGACACTGACAAGACCTGAAAAACGCTCAGTTTTTGCCAGAGTACGCAAACCATCCATAGCAGAAAAACTTGAAGATGATATTAAGGATGATGTCATTCAGTTCAGTCATTCAAGTTCTTCCGTTACAGGTGGCAGTGCAGATAAAGGTATACAAGATGCAGACCAGGACTTTGGTGCGTTGTTAAAACAGACTGCTGTTGCCAGAGAGTCCACTAATGCTTTTACCCGGCCTTCTGTTAATGATCGTAAGCAACCTTATATTTCTGATCTGGATAACACTGAATCTGCCAGTCAAAACATTTCGCAAAACGCGGTAGATGATTATCAGCATTTGAACAGTAGAACAACATCCCGATCTCAAGGGCGTTTTGGCGGGAGTAAAGCAATAGAAAATGATGAGTGGGATCTGGATGACTTTTTTTCGGATAGTGGAAGCATTCGTAAATCAAATGCCCAGGCCAAAAAAAAATCTGCTAAAACCAGAAGCGGCAGTAAACCCGCAACAGGAAAAGTGGAATGGCTGCAGGATCCGGCCCTGACTTCCGTGCAGGAAGAAATCAAGTCTCTTAGAGGTATTCTGGAAAACCAGCTTTCTGGTCTGGCCTGGGGTGATTTTGCCCGACGTCATCCACACAGGGCAGAGTTATTGTCGCGTCTGTATCGTCTGGGAATGAAATCTTCAATAAGTGAAAAACTGGTCAAACAACTGGATGCTGATGATGCACTGGAAACCAGCTGGCGACGGTTGCTGACTCTTATTGCCCGTAATATACCGACGACCGAACAGGACTTAATTGATGAAGGTGGAGTTATTGCTCTGGTAGGTCCTACCGGTGTGGGAAAAACAACCAATATTGCCAAACTGGCAGCCCGCTTTACCTTAAAACACGGAGCAAAAGAACTGGCACTGGTAACCACCGACAGTTATCGTATTGGTGCTCATGAACAGCTTAAAACCTATGGCCGTATTCTGGGAGCACCGGTTTATGTGGCTGATGATGAACAGGATTTAAAACAGATATTATCCCGTCTTGAGGATAAAAAACTGGTATTAATTGATACTGCCGGAATGAGTCATCGGGATATCAGACTGGCTCAGCAGCTGACCATGCTCCGACGCAGTTATTCCAGTATTAAAGTCCTGGCTGTGCTTTCTGCTGCTTCTCAGACCATGGCAATGGATGAAGTCATAAAAACCTTCAATGCCCGGGAGCTGGATGGATGTATTGCCTCTAAAGTGGATGAATCCACTTCAATAGGAGGAATTATTTCAATTCTTATTGAGAATCAGCTGCAACTCAACTACATTAGTGATGGGCAGAAAGTTCCTGAGGATATTCATCATGCGAATACCAAGGACTTTCTAAAACAGGCTCTGGAGATGGTTCGTCAGCATCCGGTACAGGTAAAAACCGATGAGCTGGCAATGTCCTTTTCGGCTGGAGGTCTGTCCCATGCATTTGGCTAGTATTGATACAGCCATTACCAGACCACAATTCAGTGAAGCAGCCCCGGCCTCTTATAGAGAGCCTAATCGAGGGCGGCCAGCTGATCAAGCAGAAGGTTTACGACGTATGACTCAGGGGCGTCCAGTCAGAGTAATTGCAGTCAGCAGCGGTAAAGGCGGGGTGGGTAAAACCAATGTGTCAGTTAATCTTGCCATGGCCTTATCGGCAACCGGAAAAAAAGTAATGATACTGGATGCCGATCTGGGACTGGCGAATATTGATGTTTTGCTGGGATTGCATCCAAAATTTAATATATCACATGTTTTAACCGGTGATTATGATCTTTCGGAGATTATTGTAGAAGCACCCGGCGGCGTTAAAATTATTCCGGCAGCATCCGGTGTCAGTAGTATGGCATCGCTAAGTGATGCTGAAAATGCCGGTATTATCAATGCTTTCAGTGAACTGGAAAATGAACTGGATGTATTAATCATTGATACGGCTGCGGGTATTGACCGAAGTGTGGTCAGTTTTTGCCGGGCATCTCAGGAGGTTATTGTTGTGGTGTGTGATGAACCATCTTCTATTACGGATGCTTATGCACTGATTAAAATTTTGAATAAGGAACAGGGGATTAATCGTTTTCGTATCCTGCCGAATATGGCCCATGATATGAAAGAAGGACGCGAGTTATTTAATAAAATACTTAAGGTTACAGATCGATTTCTGGATGTATCGCTGGATTTTCTGGGTGCCATACCTTTTGATATGTATTTAAGAAAATCCGTTAAAAAACAAAATGCAGTTACCCTGGCCTATCCAAGAAGCCCTTCTGCACGGGCCTTTAATACAGCTGCACAAAAAATTAATAAATGGCCTCTGCCGAGACGGGCAGGGGGACACCTTGAGTTTTTTGTTGAACGTCTAATTAATTATAACCAGGGTTAAAAAATGGGCATGGGGATGCGATGATGAGCCTGACAATGAAAAAAGCGGAAATTTACAATCAGATCCAGAAACACGATACGGTTGATAAACATATACCACTGGTAAAGCGGATTGCCTATCATTTAAAAAGCCGTCTGCCGGCCAGTGTTTTACTGGATGATATGATCCAGGCCGGGATGATAGGCCTGCTGGAAGCCAGTAGAAATTATGATCCCTCTCAGGGCGCCAGTTTTGAAACTTATGCCAGTATTCGTATCCGTGGTTCCATGCTGGATGAAATCAGAAAAAATGACTGGGCTCCACGTTCTGTACACCGCAATAGTCGTCGAGTTGCTGAGGTTGTACGTCAAATTGAAAATGAAAAAGGTCGGGATGCACGGGATAGTGAAATTGCTGATGCTCTGGATATGAATCTGGATGAATATAACCGGATCCTGCAGGATGCCTGTGGTCATAAAATATTAAGTTTTGAAGAGACTGGAAGCGCTGATGGATCAATACTGGATTATATTCCTAATCCACAAACCAGTATTCTCGATGATCTTCAGAAAGACGATTTGAATACGCATATTGCTCAGGCTATTGCCGGTCTGCCGGAAAGAGAACGTATGGTTATGGCATTGTATTATGCCGAAGAATTAAACCTTAGAGAAATTGGTGCTGTAATTGGTGTCAGTGAATCACGGGTCAGCCAAATTCATTCTCAGGCGATTATCCGTCTCCAGTCCCGCCTTTTGGTATAAACTATTGGTCTAGGGGGCTGTTGATCTTTCATCTAAAATCTGTTTTTCTCAAAATCAGCTTAGCATCTGAAAGATCAACAGCCCCCTGATCATTTCTGCCATATTACTCAGCCTGCAGCGGGCTTGTGTGTCTTTTTCTTATGATCCCATAAATATTTACAGATAATGCGGATTTTTACTGGTAAAAAGTGAATTTTTTGCCTAAAAATACATTGATACTATAAGAAAGTCGTTGTTAATAAATCTTTGTTGAGTTGAGGCTATCAATGGAGAACTAAAATTTACTGAAGTTTTTTTTCGTCTGGCCGATAGTGTTATTAAGAAAATATATAAAAATGACTATCAAAGACTGGAAAAATTGAACGGCTGTCAGTATTTGAGAATAATTTAGGTTAGAATTGCTGTCCAATTATAGTGCCTGGCGGGATATTTACCCAGCACCTCGTAAGGTCTCGTCCTTAAGGTCGAGGAGTGACAACTAGTTCTTACAAGGCTCGTCTTTTAAGGCGAGGTGCTGGGTTTACCGAGGGGCTATGAAATCTGAATTATTTTATGCTATTTAGCTGGAGGTTGACTTGAATAAAGACATGAAAATCTTGATTGTAGATGATTTTTCAACAATGCGACGCATTATTAAAAATCTTCTTAGAGATCTTGGATTTACAAACACTGTTGAGGCTGATGATGGACTCACAGCCCTGCCCATTCTGGATGCCGGTGGTATCGATTTTCTGGTAACAGACTGGAATATGCCGGGTATGCAGGGAATTGATCTGTTAAAACACGTCAGAGCTGATAATAAACTCTCTAAAATGCCGGTACTGATGGTGACTGCAGAACAAAAAAGAGAGCAAATTATTGAAGCGGCCCAGGCTGGAGTGAATGGTTATATTGTAAAACCTTTTACTGCGGCAACTCTCAAGGAAAAAATTGATAAGATCTTTGAACGCATTGATGGTTAATCACTGTTGTTGTGTGCTGATAGTTGTGAGCTGATAGTTATGTACTACTAGACAATTATTAAGCCACAGCAAATACGCAAGTATGCCTTTCTGAAATACTATACTACTGAGGAACAATCTTTCATGGTTGATGATGTTGTAATTGATGAAGTGTTTATAAATCGTGCCAGAGATCTGGTTGTCAGTGCTGAACAGGGTGATGACGAACAGGTAAAAAAAATTCTCGATGAATTATCAGCGATGAAGGAAACCAGTTTGTTTCAGGAGCTGGGAAAACTGACTCGTGAAATACATGATACTTTTAAAGACTTTCGGTCTGATTCGCGTATTAATGAACTGGCAGAAAGTGATATTCCTGATGCCAGAGAGCGTCTTCATTATGTTATTACTATGACTCAGCAGGCTGCAGATACCACCATGAGCCAGGTTGAATGCGCTATTCCTTTATGTGAAAACATCACTCAGGGTACCACTGAACTGCTGGATGACTGGGATCGATTTACTCAGCGTAAGATGGCAGTGCAAGAATTTCGTCAATTAAGCAAAACCCTTAAAGATTTTCTGTTATCTGCCAATAAAGATAGTAAGAGTCTGATGAACAATCTTAATGAAGTGCTTCTGGCTCAAAGTTATCAGGATATTACCGGACAGATTATCTACCGGGTCATTAATCTGGTAGAAGATGTTGAAAAGAGTCTGGTTAACCTTATCAAGCTTTCCAGTAAACATCTGGGTGTTGAAGCCGCCACAGGAAAGAATTCAAAGCAAAAAGATAAAGGCAGTCTGGACGGACCGGTGGTTCCCGGTGTAGCCGATGAAAAAGAAACTCTGTCAGGTCAGGATGAAGTAGATGATTTATTATCCAGTCTGGGCTTTTGAAGTAAGAATTGAGGAAATAACCTATGTCATTTGATGCTGATGATGAAATCCTGCAGGATTTTTTAATTGAAGCTGGTGAAATCATTGAAACGCTGAATGAAGAACTGGTTGAGCTTGAGCAGCGTCCCAATGATGCTGACCTTCTAAATTCTGTATTTCGTAGTTTTCACACCATCAAAGGCGGAGCAGGTTTTCTATCTCTGACACCCCTGGTAGAACTTTGTCATCGTGCTGAAGATGTGTTTAACCTGTTAAGAAACGGTGAACTGCAGGTTAATTCCTCCATTATGGATGTCATGCTGCCTGTTCTGGACTCTTTAAATGAGATGTTTGATAGTTTAAGAAGTGCTGTTGAGCCTGAAGATGCAGACCCTGCCTTACTGGCGGCACTGGATGGAATTTTAAAAGGGGAAGCTGCTGCACCAGTATCAGAACCGGTGGCTGAAACACCTCGGGCCGCTGCGGAAGAAGATGTAGCTGATGAAGAATTTGAACAATTGCTGGATGCTATTGATGATTCACAGGCACCGGTATCGGGTGTGGATAATTCTGCGGCACCGGCAACAGATGAAATAAGCGAAGCCGAATTTGAAGATCTGCTGGATCAATTACATGGTAAAGGAAAATTTGATACCCGTGTCAGCAGTACAGGTTCAGTAAATAATACCAACAGTAATGCTGCCAGTGACAACAAAACTCTGGCTGATGATGAAATCAGTGATGAAGAATTTGATCTATTACTGGATGAACTGCATGGGCCGGGTAAATTTGACAGCAGTATTGCTCAATCATCAGCTTCGTCAAGCGATAAAAGTGATACTGCTAATACCGTATCCGGAGCGGAACCGGCAGCAAAGGCTGAGGCTGAGAATAACCAGGAAGCGTCGGCATCAATGACTCCGGTCGTTGCAAAACCAGCACCTAAAGCTGCCGCAAAAAAGGCATCGCCTAATAAAGACGGGCCATCACCTGTACCTGCCGAGGCAACTGTACGGGTTGATACCAAGCGTCTGGATGATATTATGAATATGGTAGGTGAGCTGGTACTGGTACGTAATCGTCTGGTTACTCTGGAACAATCTCTGAGTAATGAAGAATTGTCCAAGGCGGTCAGCAGCCTGGATGTGGTGACTGCTGATCTGCAAATGTCAGTCATGAAAACCCGTATGCAGCCCATCAAAAAAGTATTTGGTCGTTTCCCCCGAGTAGTCCGTGATCTGACTCGAGCCATGAAAAAAGAAGTTAAGCTGGAACTTGTTGGTGAAGATACTGATCTGGATAAAAATCTGGTAGAAGCACTGGCTGATCCACTGGTTCATCTGGTCAGAAACTCGGTCGATCACGGTGTGGAAATGCCCGATGTCCGTGAAAAAGCCGGTAAGCCTCGTCAGGGAACCGTTATTCTCGCAGCAGAACAGGAAGGTGATCATATTATGCTGTCCATTGAAGATGATGGTGCGGGTATGAATGCTGATCTATTACGCAGTAAAGTGATTGAAAAGGGTCTGATGGATGAAGACGCTGCCAATCGACTGGATGACAAAGAATGTTATTCATTAATCTTTATGCCCGGTTTCTCAACAAAAGATGAAATTTCAGATATTTCCGGTCGTGGTGTGGGAATGGATGTAGTAAAAACTCGCATTGCCCAGCTCAATGGTGGTATTGATGTTGACTCTGAAGAAGGTAAAGGGACACGTATTGCTATCAAGGTACCGCTGACGCTGGCTATTATGCCTACCCTGATGGTTAAACTGAAAGATCAGGCATTTGCTTTACCGCTGGTCAGTGTTAATGAAATTTTCCACCTGGATCTGACCAAAACCAATACTGTTGACGGACAGCTGGTAATTATGGTGCGTGATAAACCCCTGCCTTTATTTTATCTTACCCGCTGGCTGGTTAATGGTTGCGAATACGATGAATTGCCTGAAGAAGGGCATGTAGTTGTAGTGCATGTCGGTAGTAAAAAAGTGGGCTTCGTTGTCAATCATCTGATAGGTCAGGAGGAGGTAGTCATAAAACCACTGGGTTCTTTATTACAGGGTACCGATGGGCTGGCCGGTGCAACGATTACCGGTGATGGTAAAATTGCCCTGATCCTTGATGTTCCTACTCTAATGACTTCCCGGGTTCATTAATTCATGATTGATGTCCTCAGTATTTTCGGCCTGATCCTGGGTATTGGCGCCATACTCATGGGGCAGTTCCTAGACGGTGGGCATCTTTCTACC
>JALVAL010000515.1 GCA_027011205.1 Gammaproteobacteria bacterium | reverse complement strand
CAACTGGACAGCTGGGGGGATTTTGTCGTTTATATTACCCTGGCTGTATCAGCCTGGCTGTTATGGCCGGACATAGCGTGGCGGGAATTTATTCCTATTTCTATTGTCATTGCCAGCTTTATTGTGCCGGTGGTGATTGGCTTTATTAAATTTAGAAAAATGACCAGTTATCATACCATTGCAGTAAAAATATCAGTCGGTATTGCGGTTCTGGCCTATCTGTTACTGTTTACCGGAATTTCCAGCTGGCCAATGACTCTGGCTGCTGTAGTCTGTCTGTATGCGGCGGTAGAGCAGATACTCATCACCCTGTTGAATCGACAGGATAAAACAGTCGATATAAAAAGTATCTGGCACGTTCTTAAAGACAATCGAAAGTCAGCCTGACACTTCCAGTTTTAAGATATGCCTCAGCCAGTCTGTAACCTCAAGGATGTCCTTTGATTTATATTTATCCTGCCAATCGTCTGGAAAATCTGGTAATTTTACTTGACCGTGTTATGCAGGTCAGTCAAAGCAGTAATCTTCTGAATGAAGAAATTATCCTGGTGCAAAGCAAGGGAATGCAGCACTGGCTGAATTTGCAGCTGGCGCAAACTCGCGGGATCAGTATGAATCTCGGTTTTCGTCTGCCGGTGCAGTTTTTCTGGGAACAGATTCGGTATATTCTGGGCAAAGAACAGGTGCCTGAACGGTCGCCCTATACCCGGGAAGTGCTGAGCTGGCGTATTGATGCTTTACTGGGCAGTGATGAGATTATAAATAATTATCTCTGTCAGGAAGTGACTCATTACTGGTTTAATTCTCTCACTCAGCAGGGTAATCGGGATAAACGTTTTCAGCTGGCAGAACAACTGGCTGATTTATTTGAACAATATCAGATTTTTCGTCCAGAGTGGATAGCAGACTGGAGCCGGAATGGTGCTGAAATCAAACCTGCACAGCAATGGCAGGCCCTGCTCTGGAAAAAACTGACAGCTCAGAACTCTCATCATCCAGTGGCACTGTTAAAGCAGGCTATTAAACAGCTTGCTGCAGGCAAATGTCATCTACCCGAACGGATCAGTCTGTTTGGTATTAATAGCCTGCCGCCTTTGTGGCTGGAATTTCTAAGTGCGCTCGGGGAACATTGTCCGGTCCATTTTTTTCATCTTAATCCCTGTGTGGAATACTGGGGGGATATAAAAACAGATAAGGATCTGGCCAGAGAAACATTTTATCGCTGGCTTAAAAGGGCCGATAAGGTGGATGCAGGCAGCTTTGAATCGGCTATAAATCCATTGCTGGCCAATCTGGGCAGGCAGGGTCAGGAGTTTCTGTCTTTATTGCAGGAATACAGCAGCATTGATATACCGTTGTTTGAATCTCCGGAGCAATATCCATCAGCATCAGAAACTAATTTATCTGTTCTTGAGCACATTCAAAAAGATATTCTGCAACTGGTTGATGCGCGTCAGACACCTGAAGAACTCAAAGATGACAGTATTGTTCTGACTTCTGCCCACAGTGCATTAAGGGAAATACAGGCTCTGCATGACTGGTTGCTGCATCAGTTTAATAATGACCTCAGTTTAACACCCAGGGATGTAGTGGTGATGTGTCCCAATATAGAAAATTATGCCCCCTATGTGGAAGCAGTATTTTCCCAGAGCTGGTATTTATCTGATAACAGGGATTTAACTGAACTGGAGCCGTTACTGCCATGTTCTATTGCCGATCGAACCCTAAAAGATGCTGAGCCACTGGTACAGGCTTTTATGCAATGTCTGGAATTACCGGACAGTCGTTTTCAGGTGAGTCAGATCCTGTCTTTTATGCGTCTACCGGCAGTACAGGAAAAATTTTCCTTTGTTGAATCAGATTTAATAATACTGGAACGCTGGCTGAAGCATGCTTCTGTTCACTGGGGACTGGATGCCGCTCATAAACAGACTATTCTTGATACCCAGAGCGGAAATAACAAATTCAGCTGGGAGCAGGGGCTAAATCGCCTGTTACTGGGTTTTGCCTATAATGATCAGGACAGACTTTATCAGGAACAATTATTACTGGGCGATGTAGAAGGTGATGAGGCATTATTATTAGGTCGATATATTGAATTGCTGGAACAATTACAGCTCTACAGCAGAGAATTACTGGCTCCCCGTAAGGCTGAGCAATGGCAGGCAATGCTGCAGCAATTAAAAAATGAACTGTTTGCTGAACTGTCGGAGGATTTTAATGCCAGCGAAATTATTCAGCAGGCTATCGATGAACTGGCTGAATACACTGCTGCTGCTCAATATAAAGAATCTATTCCTCTGGTAGTGATCCGGGATTTTCTGCAAAATCATTTTAATCAACCGGTGCCGGGTCGTCAGTTTTTATCAGGTCAGGTAACATTCTGCTCCATGGTGCCCATGCGCAGTCTGCCGTTTCGAATTATTGCCGTTCTGGGTCTTAATGATGGTGAGTTTCCCAGACAGAGGCAGCCGCTTGGTTTTGATTTGATGGCTCGGGAATTACCCAGAAAGGGAGATCGTTCTCGCAGAGAGGATGATCGCTATCTATTCCTGGAAGCGCTGATTTCCTGTCGGGAAAAACTATATCTCAGTTATCAGGGACATGATATAAAAACCAATAGTCCAAGAGAACCTTCTCTGGTGTTAAGTGAATTAATGGATTATCTGGAAAAAGCCTATCAATGGCAATTGACCCCATCAACAACGCAGGCAGATATCTATAAAGTACCTTTGCAGGCATTTAATAAAGCGAATTATTCTGATAAACGAAAAAGTTTCAGTCAGCGATGGTTAAAACTCAGCGAATCCGGAACCGTTCTAAAAAATAAAATTACTTTACCACCGCCTGCTGATGTAAGTGTAGAAAGTGCTTCAGTGATGTTGGATGATTTATTGTCCTTTTTTGATCACCCCAGCCGATATTTTGCACAACGACGTTTAAATCTGTTTTTGAATGATTATCAGGATCCTGTACCGGAAGACAGTGAACCTTTTGTATATTCAAATCTGGATCGTTATTCAGTACAGAATAAAATAGTCGAACTGGCACTTGAAAATGAAACAGAACAGGCTGTTATAAAAGAATATATTCAAGCTGTAGCGGTCAGCGGAAATCTGCCTGATACACCGGATCTGGAACAGGTTTTGACTCAATGGCAGCAGCAGGCCACTCAATTTTACCAGACTGTCCGTCAGTTAAATGGTCATTCTATAAATTATAAAAGTATGCTGTTAAATATTGCTTCAATACAAATTGAAGCACAATTGCCGCTGATTAATAATCAGATATTACACTGGCGACTGGCTGCACCGAAAGGTAAGGATGATATGCGTCTGTGGCTATATCATCTGGCTGCACAGATAGATTGTCAATATAACGGGGTAGAATATTATGGTGCAAAGGGAATTTATCGCGGTAAGGATGATAATTTGTTAAGTGTGCATTTATCACCGGTTGAATTTCCTGAACAATATCTGGAGGAACTCATTGCCTGCTGGAAAAATGGCCTGCAGACACCTTTGATGCTCAATAGTGATTTAGGGCGAAAACACTGCTATGGCAAACATCAGAAAAAACCAAAGCCCTTAACGGAAAAGAGTTTTTATCAATTTTTCAATGGTGATAAATATAATGCCGGTTTAAAGAATGATCCTTATATAAAGTGGTTCTGGCAAAATGAACCACTTCCTCTATGGGAAAATGAATTAGGTATGGAAATAGAAAAAATTTATGATCCGCTCTATCAGCATCGAGAAGAAACTCAGATAGAGGTGGCTTATGAATAATGTTAAATTACAAAACCTGAAACCCGATGAGATTTCTCTGCAGGGCAGGCATTTGATTGAAGCCAGCGCCGGAACTGGAAAAACATATAATATTACCCGTATTTACCTGCGTTTGTTACTGGAACGAAAACTGGATGTAAAAAAAATACTGGTAATGACTTTTACCCGTGCAGCGACAGAAGAATTAAGAGCAAGGATGGTTGCACAACTGCGTGATGTTATGGATAACTGGGGGCATTTTGATCCGGATGATCGCTTTTATTCATACCTGTCCAGAACCTGGACCAGGAAACAGATTGCACCAGTTCTTAATAATGCCCTGTTACATCTGGATGAAGCATCTGTATTTACCATTCACGGGTTTTGTAATAGAGTACTGTCCCAGCAGGCTTTCAGTAGCGGTATTGCCTTTAATGTACAGATGGAAGCTGAAACCAGAGACATTGAAATTGAAGCTGTCCGGGACTGGTATCGACTACTGGTTCAGGAACAGGAACAGTATCAGCTTATCAGTAGTCAATGGGCAGAGCCTGAAACTTTTTATGCGGTTTTCAGAAAGGTTCTTTCCACTCCCGTTCATTTTGACTATCAGTCCCCTGAGGACATACTTCAGGCGTTAAAAGAGCTTAGAGAATTATCTCTGCAAACTTTACTGGATAATCAGACGCTGCTATTTTCACAACTGGTTGATACTCATAAAGACAGAGATAAAAGATCAGCAGAGTGGCAAAAACTGCTGATCTGGCATCAATCAGATGATCAGGCGGATCTTATGCAGACAATACCGGTCAGTGTCAGTGGCTTTACTTCAGGGCGCAGGTTTGCCAGAAAAAAACCGGAAATTAAGGATGCAATCACAGCGGCTTTTGCACCTTTTAAAGATTTACTGACCCGACTGAAAAATGTATCCAGGGATTTGCAGCAAGCCAGAGCTTATAAAACTGCAGTGGCAGGCTTAAATCTTATCAGGAAAAAAATTATACAGGCCAAAAATCAGGCTCGTTTAATGAATTACGATGACTTAATCAGTAATCTGGCAGCCGCACTTAATAATGAATCCGGTGAAATACTGGCACAGCAGATCAGGGATCAGTTTCCGGTTGCACTGGTGGATGAATTTCAGGATACCGACCCTCAGCAATACCAGATTTTAAGCTGGATATATCAGGAAAATTCACTCACAACTGATGCTGAGCCAACCGCACTTTATATGATTGGCGATCCCAAACAGGCTATTTATTCATTTCGTGAAGGTGATGTGTTTACTTATCTGCAGGCCGCTCGACACTGTGATGAGAAGTGGAATATGGATACTAACTGGCGTTCTTCAGATGCCATGGTACAGGCTTATAACCGGCTCTTTTACGGCCAGCCTATGGGAATAGAAAATCAGCCTTCAGATAAGGTTTTTGGCTTTAATATACATTATACACCGGTTAAATCATCCTCCAGGGTCGAAACTAGTCGTATAAATGATCCGCTTTTTCCGGGGGCCCTTAATTTTATCTATTTTCCCTTTAATGAAGATTATGCAGACAGTCGTACAAAAGATGAAATAATGAAACAGGATTTCTGTCCGGTGATAGCAGGCTGGTGCAGTAGTGAAATCCATCGTTTATTAACAGAACCCATCGGTTCTGATAATCAGAATATTAAGGAAAATGATATCGCCATACTGGTTAGAGATAAAACAGAAGCGGCTTACATGCGTGAAGCATTAAATAATGCCGGTTATGCGTCGGTTTATCTCAGTACCCGTGATAATGTTCTATTCAGTGAGGAAGCTCAGGAGCTTGAAACGATTCTAGTGGCCATAATGGAGCTTGAGGATGAACGGATTCTGATTAAAGGCTTCACAACCCGGTTTATGAACTGTGATACTCTGACTCTTTATGAACTGAGCAAAGATGAAAATCTCTGGGAGCAATACCGAAGCCAGTTTCTGGAATTAAGAACACTCTGGTATCAGCGTGGTTTTATGGCAATGGCATTACAGTTATTGCATCAAAATTTCAGAACCGAACCCGAGAATCATGAGCGTACTCTAACGAATGTAATGCACCTTTTTGAATTGCTGCAACAGGCGGCACAGAGACATCGGCAGCCGGAACAGCTGCTCAACTGGTTTCGAGAGCAGAGAAAATCCGAACAGGCTGCTGCCGAAGCTGAATTGCGACTGGAAAGTGATGCTCGTTTGATTCAGATCATCACTCAACATGGTGCCAAAGGTCTGGAATATCCGGTGGTTTTTATTCCTTTTGCGACTCGTTTTAAAAACCCCGGTAAATTTGCTAATAAAAAACTTGATATGTATAAATATCATGATCAAAAAAATCTTAAATTAAAGTATTATCTCGGGTTTAATCAGCAAGTTTATAAGCAGCATCAGGAAGAA
>JALVAL010000514.1 GCA_027011205.1 Gammaproteobacteria bacterium | reverse complement strand
ATCCGGCTTCAGGCAATATTTTTACAGACCACTCAAATCAGTTACCCTATATTTAGGGTCCATCCAGAAATTGCCTTCCTGGCAATTTACCGGAACGTAAAAGAAAAAGTATGATTTTTCTTTTACTCCATCTTCAACCTAAATAAATCAGTTGAATCGTAGCGAGAATGATCAGAGTGCTGGAGATACAAGGATTTACAGGTTATTTTGGTTTTATTCGTAGTCACCCTACGGGTGAAGTCAAAATATTCTGGAAAGTCTTGTAGATTCAGTGCTATGGACATTCGCAGTAGGTTCAACTGATTTATTTAGGTTCAACGACTTACCGTCGTCAAAAATGAGCGGCACGTCCCTGTACCGTAAGTGTGCATCAATAAACGGATGCACACTATTTAAATGTAAAACAGTGTCACGTGGTAATTGATGCACAACATTATCTCTATTTTTAATCCTGAGACTGAATAAAGCCACTCACAACCTGCTTTGTATAGCCATAAGCATCAGGTTCACCAGATGCTCTGGGCCCGGCAAAATTCAGTTTTTGAATAGCATACTCCTGAACAAAGTCATAAATTCTTTCTGATGCTCGCTTTTCCTTCAGTTCAGTAGCATCAATCAACAAATACGGCTTTTTTTCACTCAGGCAAAACTTCAGGGTCAATTGAGTGCCACCACTGAGGTATTTAAAATAAATAATAACCGTCCCATCACTGTCCACAACATTTCTTCTGGTTCTTTGTCGATAGCCAGATCGGGGCAATTCCTTTAACGGGTACTTTGCTGATATAACACCATCTTCAGCCTTTCGACCTTCAGGGCACCAGCCTCCGCAGGGTACCTTCAGCTCAAGTGCTGCATCTAAAGCAGCCCGATCAACACCGGTTTGTCCTCCAGAAACAATCATTACCGTCGAAGTTTCTGAACCGGTCGGGTGGGCTATACCCAGTACAACAGGTTCTATGGTAATCCAACCGAAAAATAATTCTGTTTTATAAATGGGGGATTATCCTTTAATCATATGCTTTTAAGAATTGAATCAATGTATTCATCAGCCATAAATGCAGATTGAACATACAATTTTTCTCCAGCAAACTTAGCTATCATATGACCATAACCCAATAATTTTTCTGCCCCAGGCTCATCTATAATAATTTTTGAATTTTTTTCAGTATCAACACGAAGTGCAAATTTTGCACCTAGATTAGCACGTAATATTGGTGGCACAACCGTATTATCTGGTCGTTGTGTACTAACAATTAAATGTATACCTGCCGCTCTTGCCTTACCTGCTAAACGTTGAATAGCATCACTAGCACTTTTCATAAATTCGTCATCTAGCATCCAATCTGCAAATTCATCAAAAATTAATACAATTCTTGGAATCTCAGAGTTAACTTTTTTATTATATTTTGTTAAATCATTAACACCTGCATCTTGAAAAAGTGTATAACGTGTCTCCATTTCATTAACAATACCCTCTAGTTTTTCAAGGGCTAGCTCTTTCTTTGTAATGATGCCATCCTCATCAAGATATGGTATTTCTTTATATCGGGAAAATTCAGCCTGTTTAGGATCAACTAAGATTAATTTTAATTCATTAACTGTATTTGTTCGGATCAAATCAATAATAAATATATTTAAAAGAACACTTTTACCACTTTTAGTC
>JALVAL010000513.1 GCA_027011205.1 Gammaproteobacteria bacterium | reverse complement strand
ATTTTGGCCTGGACAGTGCCGGACTGATCAAAACAATTCGAGCAAATCTCGTCGGCCCTGAATCCGCAGCGGTATAAGCTTATACCGTTTCCAGTTCAATATGATAGCCGGAAAACTTACGAATATTAATCACTCCGGTGTCCAGAATAAGGTACTGACCTTTAATGCCCATCAATGAGCCTTCAAACAGAGGCTGTTTGTCCAGATTAAAGGATTTAATTTTCTGCGGGTATTGCAGCACCGGGTAGTGAATTTCAGTTACGCTATTCTTATCCAGATGGACAATTGCATTGTCTTTAACATTGTCTTCAGAGCTGTCTTTAAACTCCCCTTTCTTCAGACCGACAATTAATTCCTCCACCTGCGGGGATAATAGTTCATATAATTGCTGCTGCCGCTGTTTTAAGTCTATAGGCTCTACCTGACCTTTAAGCATCCTCTGCCATTGGGTCCGATCCGATATCTGCTGTTTATACAATACTTCCACCAGACCGGAATAATAACGGCTATTCACCTGAAACACGGGTAAGGCCTGAATAGCCCCCTGATCCACCCAACGGGTCGGGATCTGACTGCCCCGGGTAATACCTACTTTAATACCGGAGGAATTAGCCAGATAGACAAAGTGTTTCTGCATACAATTATCCTGCCCCCATTGAGGTTCACGGCAGGTGCCTGCATCATAATGACATTTTTCCGGACTCATAATACATTTGTCACAGGATGCCAGACGAGTAAAACAGGGATAACAATGTCCCTGATTAAAGCTTTTACTGGTTTTTCGCGAACAGGCGACGCAATGTATTTCCTGTTTATAATACATCGAAATTTTTTGTCCCAGCAAAGGATTTAAAGCAATTTCAGGGTGTGCCCGCAGCCCTTCAGAATTATATAAATTTAAAAAATATTCAACCGGCGCATCGGCACCATTATATTGCACCCGCATTTTACGCAGATGTCCTGAGTATATGGTCATTTTTTTCCTTACTTTATAATTTTTGTTTTAACCAGGCCCAGTCAAAACCCGAACCGGGGTCAGTTTTTCGCCCGGGAGCAATCTCACTATGACCCGTAATATTGTGCTTTGTTATTTGCGGATAATAAACCTTCAGACTTTTAATCACTTCAGATAATGTCTCATACTGAGGTGTTTCAAAAAGGCTGCTATCCGTGCCTTCCAGCTCAATACCAATAGAAAAATCATTGCAGTTTTCCCGGCCCTTCAAACAGGACTGTCCAGCATGCCAGGCACGATTATTGAAACTGACATATTGCACCAGTTCACCATCACGACGAATTAATAGATGTGCTGAGACCTGAAGCCCCTGAATCTTCTTAAAATACTCATGTTTCTTCCAGTCCAGCTGATTAGTAAAAAAACGATCAATTTCATTGCCTCCGTATTGTCCCGGCGGCAGGGAAATAGAATGGATAATAATACTGTCTATTTCCGTATTTTCAGGTCGGAAATTGTAATTTGGAGAGTGAATTTGACGAGCTTGTGTAAACCAGCCATCTAATATTTGATACATTATTTCGATTAAGTTGCTTTTTATTTGATTTTTATAGAGAATTCTGGTGAAAATATTTAACAAATGTTCTATTATTAAGCTATGTGTTTATACGTTTTTAGTCTTTAGTCTTTTACTAAAAGTAAGTATAAATAC
>JALVAL010000512.1 GCA_027011205.1 Gammaproteobacteria bacterium | reverse complement strand
GCATTATAGGTAAAAAAATAAAACATCGAAAAATTCACTCAAAAGTTATTAAAACATTTAGAATATCAGAACAATGCGATATTATCATAATACCGCCAATGGTGTTAAAAGATTTTCTGGAGTTTAATAATGTTGAAAATCTGCAAAATAGCATAACGATTACAGATTTAAGTAATAAACACCCGGCTGTTAACAGTCTGGAGAATAAAGTGATTTTCCGTTTAATCCGTGAAAATTCGCGACTGAGCTTTGAGGTTAATAAAACAGCTGCCAGTAAACTGAACATTGGTATTGGTTCAGAACTCTTGAAGCTTGGTAAAATTATCAGTGAACCGGACTGGAATAATCCATGAAGCTTTTTCAAAAGCAGCATACGATCAAAAAGAAACTGTCACTTATGACAATGCTGACATCCAGTATTGCCATTGCTCTGGGGTGTCTGATTTTTGTTGCTACAGAAATTTATTTTAATGGTCAGGGCATGATAAGACATCACGCCGTACTGGCAGAAAGTATCGGCCTGAATATTCGTTCGGCCATCATGTTTAAGGATAAAAGTTACATCAATAAGGCATTGACTGCTTTTAAAATTAATCCCAATGTTGATGCGGTCTATGTTTACAATAAAAATAATGTACTGCTGGCAAAATATTATATTAATCAAAATCATCGTGATTATATTCTGCTTCGTGATATTGATCTGCAGTTAGAACAGCGTTCGGATAAGAAATATACGGTTGCTTTTAAACATAATCATCTGCTTATTAAGCATCAGATATTATTTGATCATGAAGTGATTGGTAAAATTGTATTACAGTTGTCCTTAAATAAATTTTATCAGCATATATTCTGGGTGATATTTGTAGCCCTGATTGTATTTCTGCTGATCAATTTATTTACTTATATTATCTGGCAATATCTGCAAAAAAGCATTACCAGCCCAATTGATAATGTGATCGATGTCAGTACCCGTGTTTCCAGTGAAGAAGATTATTCTCTGAGGGTTAGAGTAGATGGTAATGATGAACTGGCTAAACTGGGGATTTGTTTTAATGAAATGCTGGCACAGATACAATTAAGAGATATTGAGTTAACGGAATATCGTGAACATCTGGAAGCTCTGGTAGAAGAACGTACCCGACAGGCAGAAGATGCCAGTAAGGCAAAAAGTCAGTTTCTGGCAACTATGAGTCACGAAATCCGTACCCCGATGAATGCTGTTATTGGTATGACAGAACTATTATTAAATAGTGAGCTTGAATCAAAACAAAAGCGTTATGCAAAAATGATCTTAAATTCCAGTACTCTGTTATTGAATATTATTAATGACATTCTGGATTTTTCTAAAATTGAAGCTAACAAACTGGAACTGGAAGAAATTATTTTTCAACCTAACCAGGTGTTAATGGATGTTAAGGAAACTTTTACAAATCAGGCGGCTCGAAAAGATCTACAGCTGGAATTGCACCTGGTTTCTTCAACTGCCGGCTATCTTATTGGTGATCCGTTCCGGTTAAAACAAATCCTGAATAATCTGGTATCCAATGCCATTAAATTTACTGAACACGGTAAGATAATTATCAGTCTGGAGCTCCTGAAGGAGACTCAGCATGTGGTCAGTTTCTGTTTTTCAGTTGAAGATACCGGGATGGGAATTAAGGAAGAAGTGCTGGGGGAACTGTTTTCGGTTTTTCATCAGGCAGATAATTCCATTACCCGGGAATTTGGTGGGACAGGCCTGGGGCTGGCGATTTCTCAGAATCTTACCCGATTAATGGGCGGCGAAATCAGGATAGTCAGTACAGAAGGACAGGGCAGTCGCTTTTTCTTTAATCTGAATTTTAAGAAAGTAACCCCGGAAGAACTGATAAAAAATGCCAAGCTTCAGGAGCTGTCTCAGGAAGTGCATTCCAATGAAGCACTAAATAATAGCGATTATACTATCTTGCTGACCGATGATGATCCGGTAAACCTTGAAGTGATCAGCAGTATACTTGAAAGTATGGATTTTAATATTGAGCTTGCCAGTAATGGTAATGAGGCACTGGAACAGGTAAAAGAAAAAGGCAATCAGTATTTTGATCTGATTTTAATGGATATTCAAATGCCGGGTATGGATGGTTATAGTACAGCACGGCAATTGAGAAATAATGGTTATCGCTTACCGATTATTGCACTCAGTGCTCATGTATATTCTAATGCCAGTTCAGCGGCACTGGAAGCCGGTATGGATGATTATCTCAGTAAGCCGGTGCAGATGGAAACTTTAAATTCAACCTTACAGCGATGGCTGGGCGTTAATTCTCTGATAAAAGAGCATACTGATCTGTCAGAGCAGCATAAAGAGATGTTAAATAAAATGAGTGTCAAAACAGACCTTGAGTTTGAACCGGATAGTCATGAGACTATTGACAGTCATCCTGGGGACTATATGATAGAATCTTCAGTGTCATCCTTACCTCAGGTGATGGATTCCATGCTGGAAGATGGACATCTTAAAAAAGCAGGTGGCGATGCTTTTAGCAGCTTAAGCTGTGTTGCTCTGGATGAGGTGCTGGTTCGCCTGAACAACAACTCTGAATTGTTGAAAAAACTGCTGGAAAAATATTATGATACCTATCATACATACTTTGAAGTTATAGTTCAGACCTTTGAGCGGCAGCAATATCGGGAAGTCTCTGAGCTGTCACATAAAATAAAAGGTGCTTCACGCTCCCTGAGTATTAATCAGGTGGGTGATGACGCAGAGCAGCTGGAATTAAGCCTGAAAGAGGGTCTTATAAAACCAGAGCTGGATTATCAGAAGTTACTGGCACAATTACATCAGTCACTTTCTGAAACTATGGGGGAATTAACTGATTTCTTACATAAGACTTAGGCAGATAGTATCTTTAACAGGAGTAATAGTATGTTATCTAATAAACAATATGTGATTTTTACCGGTTTAATTGCGTTAATATTTATGAACCAAAATAGTTTTGCAGAAACTATGGCCAATAATACCAGTGAGCCGCTGACACAGGAAGAATATCAGCAATGTCAGGAGCGAACCGAACGTTTTAACCAGCAGGCTGATCAATTGCAGAATGAGCGTACAGAAATTGAGGCAATGGAACGACATATTGATGCGGCCAAACAACAAAGGGACAGTTTACGTCAGGAACTGGATTTGCATAACAGCCAGTCAGTTATTCAATACAATCGTCTTAATGGTGATCTGAATGATCAGATCAGTGAATTTGAATTAAAAGTTGAAAACTATAACCAGGCAGTCAAAGACAGCCGTCAACAAGCTGAATTACTTAAGCAGGAATGTGAACACAGACCCTATCTACAGAAATAAATAGGCTTTATACAAGATTTTAAAAAGGATTTTAAATGTCGTTGTCAATTATCTATAGCCGTGCCGGTGGGCTGGATGCGCCACTGGTTACGGTTGAAGTTTTACTCACCAACGGACTGCCGGCCATGAATATTGTCGGTTTGCCGGAAACTGCTGTTAAGGAAAGCAAGGATCGGGTTCGCGGTGCCATTCTTAACAGTCAGTTTGAATTCCCTGTTCGACGTATTACCATTAATCTGGCTCCAGCGGATTTACCCAAAGAAGGCGGTCGTTTTGATCTGGCTATTGCACTGGGCATTCTGTTTTCCTCTGAGCAACTGGATATTAATAAAAACCATCAGCAGGAATTGCTGGAACGATTTGAATTTGTTGGAGAACTGGCTTTAAGCGGTGAACTGCGTCCGGTAAAAGGCATACTGCCTATTGCCCGGCAGGCCAAAAAACAGCAGCGAAGCTTAGTTGTTCCGGTGCAAAATGGTTCTGAAGCAGCATTAATTAAAGATCTGCAGGTTTATACCGCAAACAATCTCCTGGATGTCTGTGCTTTTTTAAAAGGCGACCATAAATTGTCAGCAGCACAAATAAAACCGCTCACCCAGGAGCGTTATTATAGCGTCTGTTTATCCGATATCAGAGGCCAGCAACATGCCAAACGGGCTCTGGAAATTGCTGCAGCAGGTCAGCATAGCCTGTTAATGAAAGGTCCGCCCGGCAGCGGCAAAACCATGCTCGCCAGTCGCTTAATTACTATTTTGCCAGACATGGATGACAGTGAGGCAGAAGAAGTGGCCGCACTGCGTTCAATCTGTAGCGAGCCGGTCAGTGTTGCTAACTGGTATTCAAGAGGATTTCGCACCCCTCATCATACGGCTTCCGGTGTGGCACTGGTGGGCGGCGGCAGTTATCCCAGACCCGGAGAAATCAGCCTGGCTCATCATGGCGTGCTGTTTCTGGATGAGCTGCCGGAGTTCAGCCGCCAGGTTCTGGAAGTGTTGAGAGAGCCTCTTGAATCGGGAAAAATATCCATTTCAAGAGCTGCAGGACAGCTTACATTTCCAGCTTCGTTTCAACTCATTGCAGCTATGAATCCCTGTCCCTGTGGTTATTATGGGGATACTCAGAATAACTGCCGTTGTACGGATGCTAATATAGAGCGTTATCAAAGCAAACTCTCCGGCCCGTTACTGGACAGAATTGATATGCACATAGAAGTACCGGCTATTTCATATCAGGAATTACAGGCCAGAACAGATGAGCTGGAAACCAGTGAGCAGGTCAAACAGCGAGTCGTTCAGGCGCATAAAAGACAGAAACAGCGTCGGGGACATTGTAATGCCCATCTTACGAATCGGGAAATAGAAGACGATTGTCAATTGTCATCAGAAGAACAGCAGATCCTGCAAAAAAGTATGTCTAAAATGAAGCTTTCAGCCAGAGCCTATCACCGAATATTAAAACTGTCCCGCACCATAGCCGACCTGGATAGCAGCGAACAAATTCAATTGCATCATTTAACGGAAGCGATAGGTTATAGGATGAGGTAAAGAAAGCGCTGAGCGCTCAGCGCTGCTCTTCTACAAACAATTCCGAACCAGGCTTTCTTTTTCTTCCCGGGTCAGGACTATTGGATTGGTTTGCATACTGCTGGGGCTGATATTTTCTACCAGCTTCTGGATGTCCTGATCGCTAATTCCATAGTTAGACAGTGGTGGCAGCTGCATTTGCCGACTCCAGCTGGACAACAGTTCCAGTAAGGCTTGCAGAGCCTGATCATCATTCAGATTGGGGTTATTATTTAATAAACGGCCGGCGTGAGCGTATTTTTTCAGGCCAATATTGCTGGTGTCCCGCATACGCATAGCCTGAATATTTATTTTAGTGGCTTCACTTAATACCGTGCCACAGGCAACGCCATGTGGAATGGGAAAAAAGGCCCCCAGGGGGGAAGCCAGACCATGGACACTGCCTAAACCGACCTGAGCCAGAGTCATACCGGACAATAAGGCGGCATAGGCCATCTGGGAACGGGCATTGGCAATTGTATCGTTTTCTCCATTACGATGGCTCTCAGTGGAATAGTACCAGAGTAATAAGCTGTTACGCACGGCTTCCAGTCCACTGAGAGCCAGTGCATCGGTAACAGGATTGGCCCTTGTTGATAGATATGATTCCAGCAACTGGGTCAGTGCATCCATGCCATTGGCTGCAATTAAGCTTTTTGGGCAGCTTGTTAATAAGTCCGGATCAATAATTGCGTAATTTGGGAGTAGCTGTTCATCTCGAAAAGATTTTTTATACCCATCTGCCGCTATACGGCTTAATACTGCATTTTTGGTTGCTTCACTACCTGTTCCGGCAGTAGTGGGCAGGGCAATAAAAGGCACTGCCGGGCCGCAATAACTTTTACCTGCACCTACTCCTTCCAGATAATCCATCACTGAATCTCCACTACCCAGTAAGCCACTCACAGCTTTGCCTGCATCAAGCGCACTGCCGCCGCCAATGGCTGCCACGCATTGAATATTGTGATGCCTGTAATTGTTAACCGTCTGATCGACATATTCTGATGTCGGTTCACCGGTAATAATACTGTGAAAATATTGAATTTTAAGTATTTCCAGCTCTGCAATCAGCTGCTGCCATGAACTGGAACCATAAAATGACTGCTGACCGGTAATAATTAATACCCGCTGTCCGTAGAGTTGAATTTTTTGGGGTAATAGTTTGATATTTCCCGCCCCAAATTCTATGCGGGGGAAGAGTGACAGGCTGAAAGTAATATTTTGCATGATTTTCCAATAAACAGGCTTATTTTCAATTTCTTTAAATTATAATGAAAAATCATTATTAGGGTAATAACGGATTGATATTTTAACAATATATGTA
>JALVAL010000511.1 GCA_027011205.1 Gammaproteobacteria bacterium | reverse complement strand
GACACTCATTATTATTCCTTTAGAAAAATTATTAATTTTTAAAAACTGGCTTAATAAATGCATTCTATTTATTAACGAATACAAGTGTCAAAAATTGGCACAAAATAAATAAGGGTCAACAAACTCATGGATAATTTTATTTTTATAGCCATGTCCGGTGCCAAAGAAAATATGCTCAATCAGCAATTGCATATGAATAATCTGGCCAATGCCAGCACCACTGGCTTTCGGGCAGATTTTGCTGCTGCGCGCAGTCAGCCGGTGTTTGGTGAAGGTATGCCCAGTCGGGTTTATTCCATGACCCAGAATCCGGGTACAGATTTTAAATCCGGTAGTATGATATCCACTGGAAATCCACTGGATATAGCGGTTGATGGGGATGGATTTTTTGCAGTACTGGATAAAAATGGCACCGAAGCATATACCAGGGCAGGCAATTTACGTCTGACAGAAACTGGCATGTTAATTACCGGCACCGGTTTGCCGGTATTAGGTGATGGCGGACCTGTAACCATACCTCCAGCCAGAAAAATTGATATAACTGCAGACGGTACTATCAGTATTGTGCCGGAAAACTCAGAGAATAATACTACCGCTGTGGTTGGACGACTGAAACTGGTAAAACCGGATTTGAATAATGTGATTAAAAATGAAGCCGGCCTGATGGTGCTTGATACGGGGCAGCCTGCTGAAGTGGACTCCAGTGTTAAACTGGTGACCGGTATGGTTGAAAGTTCCAATGTAAACCCTATAGCGGAAATGGTTAATATGATCAGTATTTCCAGACAGTATGAGATGCAGGTTAAGTTAATGAAAAAAGCAGAAGAAATGGATCAGTCCAGTTCGCAGTTAATACGCTTACAGGGATAGAGTTTAAGTCGTAAGTCATAAGATAGGAGTCTTTAGTCTTTTGTCTTTAGTTATAAGTCTTAAGTTGTAATGAATATGAAAAACTTTTAGTGAGTTAGGAGAATAGTATGAATCCGGCATTATGGGTGGCAAAAACAGGCCTGGATGCGCAGCAGTTGCGCTTGCAGGTGGTGTCTAATAATCTGGCTAATGCCAGTACCACTGGCTTTAAGAAAGATCGGGCCGTATTTGAAGATTTAATCTACCAGAATTATCGTCAGCCTGGCGCACAGGCAACTCAGGATACCACCTTGCCTTCGGGCTTAATGCTGGGAACCGGTGTTAGAGTCACTGCTACTCAGAAAATGCATATGCAGGGTAATATTGTTCAGTCGGATAATTCACTGGACATAGCTATACAGGGAGATGGTTTTTTTCAGGTCCTGAGACCTAATGGCGATATTGCCTATACCCGTGATGGTTCTTTTCAGGTCGATGAACAGGGACGAATGGTTACCTCTGACGGAATGTTGCTGGAACCGGCTATTACCCTGCCGGAGCAGACTATATCAGTTACTATTGGTATTGATGGCACAGTGTCCGCGTTAGAGCCTGGTAATACGGCACCGACGAATGTCGGTACTATTGAAACAGCCTCCTTTGTTAATCCATCGGGTTTAATGCCTATTGGTGACAACCAGTTTCTGGAGACGGTTTCCAGTGGTGCAGCAACCACCGGGATACCGGCTCAGGATAACAGAGGCGGGTTATTACAGGGTTCTCTGGAAAGTTCTAATGTGAATACGGTAGAAGAACTGGTCAATCTGATTGAAACTCAGAGAACATTTGAAATGAATTCAAAATCCTTATCAACAGCTGATCAGATGCTGCAATATATTACACAGAATGTATAATTTTTTAGTCGTTAGTCGTTAGTGGGTGGAGTTGGGTTATGAATATTAAGGTTTTAAGTTGCGCCGGAATTATTTTGTTATTGTCCGGGTGCGCGCATGAACGGCTGGAACATAATCCAAGATACTCCCCGGTACGGCCACCTGCAGTAAT
>JALVAL010000510.1 GCA_027011205.1 Gammaproteobacteria bacterium | reverse complement strand
GGGATATTCTAACGGTGGTCTTTGATGAAAAAACCACCGGTAAAAAAGAAACCAAAACCGAAGACAAAAAAGGTTCCACTATCAGCTTATCCAATCCTGTGGTCTTTGGTAAGGCTGTAAAAACGGATGCAACAACAGGTAATGCCGCTGCTGATACTGGTGTTGGTCTGGCAAATGAGCTTTTACAGGCTTTAAATGCCAATATACAATCCACTGCTGATTTTAAATCCAAAGGTAAAAGTGAACAGAAAAACAGCCTGACCGGTAATATTGGTGTGACAGTTGTTGAAGTTCTGTCCAACGGTAATCTGGTGGTACAGGGTGAAAAACTGGTAACCATTAACCAGGGCGATGAATACATTCAGCTCTCCGGTATTGTCCGCAGTCGAGACGTAGGACTGGACAATAAAATATCCTCTTCCAAAGTAGCCAACGCCCAGATTGTGTACAGTGGAGTAGGACTGACACATGATTCCAACTCAGCCGGCTGGGGCAGCCGCTTCTTTCTCAGTGATATATGGCCGTTTTAGCGCTGAACGCTCAACGCTGCTCTTCTGGCACTTTTCTTGCATTTATATCATAGATTCTATCAAAGTTATTTTTTTGACGCGGGTAATATGCTATGAAACGGCTCTTTATTTTAATTGTTACATTCTCCTGTCTTCTGAGCAGTAGTGTTTTTGCTGAACGTATCAAAGATATTGCCACGGTGGCTGGTATTCGAGCAAATCATCTGGTGGGTTATGGGCTGGTTGTGGGGCTGGATGGTTCCGGTGATTCAAGTGCCTCTTTTACCGATGACAGTATGCGTAATATGCTGGAGCAATTAGGCATTACCTTGCCGCCCGGTGCTAATCTACCTATTAAAAATGTGGCCGCTGTTTCCCTGAGTGCTGAATTACCGCCTTTTACCAAATCCGGACAAAAAATTGACGTTAATGTGTCTTCGATAGGTAATTCCAAAAATCTTCGCGGCGGTACGCTGCTTATGGCACCTTTAAAAGGTGCTGATGGTCAGATTTATGCTATTGCACAGGGCAATCTGGTGGTCATTGGTTTAAATGCAGGTGGTCAGGATGGGTCTTCAGTTACGGTTAATATTCCCACTGGCGGACGCATTCCAAACGGAGCAACGGTTGAACGTGAGGTGGTAACTTCTTTTTCTAGTGGTAATTCGATTACACTTAATTTATTTCGTCCAGACTTTACTACGGCACACCGGCTGGCGGAAACCATTAATGATACTATGGGCCTGGGAACTGCTCAGGCCCTTGATGCATCTTCTGTCAAAGTGAGTGCACCTACCAACTTATCTCAAAAAGTTTCCTATCTGTCTATGCTGGAAAATCTGACCTTTAACCCGGGTACTGCGGCAGCAAAAATTGTGGTCAATGCCAGAACCGGTACAGTGGTTATTGGACAGAATGTTATTGTGCAGCCGGCGGCTGTTTCCCATGGTAATCTGACAGTGACTATTACCAATGATCCCACTATCAGTCAGCCGCCAGCTTTTTCAAATGGTCAGACTGTGGTTGCGCCTAAATCAGATGTAGCAGTGAATGCCAGTAATAGAGGCACCTTTTTATTTAATCTGGGCGTTACTCTGAATGAGGTGGTTCGGGCAATTAATAATATAGGAGCCTCTCCGGCTGAGCTGGTTGCTATTCTGGAAGCCTTAAAAGCGGCAGGTTCTTTAAATGCAGAGCTGATTATTATATAGGAATAATACTATGAGTATAAATTCATCGTCCAATATTTATACTGATCTAAATGGTCTGCATAATTTAAAATCCTCTGCCAGGAAGGATGCAGGTGCAGCCCTGCCTGAAGTGGCCCGTCAGTTTGAAGCGGTTATGATCAGTATGATGATAAAGGGGCTGCGTAAAACAGGTATGAAAGATCCGCTGTTCAGCAGTCAGGCTATGGACAGTTATAGAGATATGTATGATCAGCAGCTGGCTATGGAATTATCAAAAGGACGGGGCATTGGGCTGGCAAAATCCATTGTTGAACAGGTTCAGGCACAAACTGGACTGGCAAAAACGGGTGCACAGGATCCTCAGTCACTGAAAATGCCGCAATGGAAAGCTTTTTCAGATCCTTATCAGGCTAAAAAGAACCCTTCCTTAGAAAAGCCTCAGTTGAATCTGGCTGCTAATGAGCCGAAAGTGAAAGCTAAACAAGCTGAACCTGTTCAGAGTGTTAAAACAGGGAATATTTCAGAGTTTGATCAACCCTTAGAGTTTGTTCAGAAACTATGGCCTCTGGCAGAGCGAACTGCAATAAAACTGGGTGTACCAACAGAAGTGATATTATCTCAGGCGGCACTGGAAACGGGCTGGGGACAATACATTACTGCTAACGGCAGGCAAAGCAGTTTTAACCTCTTTAACATAAAAGCGGATCCTGACTGGTCAGGGAAAAGAATGGAAAAAGTATCGATGGAATATGCACATGGAAAGCCCATTCAGCAAAAAAGTTCATTCCGGGCATATGATTCGTTTGAACAGAGTTTTAATGATTATGCAGATTTTATTCAGAACAGCCCGCGTTATAAAAATGCTCTGGATAAAATTAGAAAAATGGAACAATCATTGCATGGTTCTTATAAAGAGTCTTATAAAGAGTCTAACCAGGTACCACTGGCAAGCAAAGTGTATATCAATACCTTACATCAGTCAGGTTATGCGACCGATCCTGACTATTCTGCCAAGGTGCTCAGAGTATTAAACAGTGATTTTATTCAGGCACAGGTGCAGATAAAGAATAAAACGGTATCAAATTAGCAGGACTATGGTCGCTAATAGAATTGGTCGCTAATAGAGTATTGCAAAGAAATATGACGATTAACCGGGGAGAGCAATAATGGGCAGCATTTTTGGCATTGGGACATCAGGCCTGCTGACGGCTCAAAGGCAGTTAGCAACAGCCAGTCAGAATGTCTCCAATGTAAATACTGAAGGTTTTAGTCGTCAAAGAGCTGAGCAGGTTGCACGCAGACCACAGTTTTCCGGTTCCGGTTATATCGGAAGTGGTGTTGATGTTAAGACAACAGTTCGTCTGGCTAATGAATTTCTGGAAGAACAGATCCGTAATTCCAATAGTCAATATGGTCAGTTTGATTCATTCTTTAAACTCTCCACACAAATAGATAATATTCTGGCAAATCCTGACTCCGGTTTAACTCCAACACTGGAGAGTTTTTTTAGTGCCTTGCAGGAAGCTAATGATAATCCTTCTTCTACCCCCTCAAGGCAGGTTTTATTAACTGAAGCTAATACTATGGCTGACCGCTTTAAATTACTGGATGATCGTTTCAGTGATTTAAACGGTCAGGTTAATCAGTCGCTGGTTGATATCACTCAGGAGATCAGTGATGCAGCTCAGTCTATTGCCAAAATGAATGTGAATATTGTCCAGAAAATTGGTGCCGGTCAGGGTAATATGCCTAATGATCTGCTGGATCAGCGTGAAGTGCTGATAAAGAAAATTTCAGAAAAAATTGATGTCAGTGTGGTGTATCAGGATGACGGGGCGGCTAACCTGTTTGTTGGTTCAGGTCAGGCGCTGGTTATTGGCGGTATATCAGCTCAGTTAACTACTCAGAAAAACCGGTTTAATGCAGAAAATCTGGACATTATTATGGTTCAGGGAACCGGTTCAATTGATGTCAGCAGTTCCATAAGTGGAGGTGAATTGCAGGGCGTACTGGATTTTAAAAAAAATGTACTGGAACAAAGTCGTCGTGGTCTGGGTAGAGTTGCCATGGCTTTAACAGAAGAAATGAATGCTCAGCATCGCCTGGGTATGACCATTCAGGGACTGGGAGCCCCCTTTCCTCTGGGGCAGGATTTCTTTGTGGATCAGGGGGGACCTATTGCCGGTTTGCCGGGGCAGACTTCTGCCACTAGCGCCAGTTTAACCATTACAGACAGTCGTTTACTGAGCACCAGTGATTATCAGCTGGATTATGATGGGACTAATTATTCACTGACCCGTTTAAATGACGGCAACGTTATTTCCAGTGCAACGATAGCCGGTCTAAGTACCGCAGTTTCCACCTCAGAAGGCTTTTCCATAAGCAGTACTATAGCTGCAGGTGAATCTTTTGTTTTGCGGCCAACTTATTCTGGTGCATCAAATATAGCTGTATCGGTAAATAATGTACTGGATATTGCACTGGCAGGTCCCATTGTTTCAGGTGCACAAAGCAATGCCGATGGCAGCGCTGTGAATTCAGGTACTGGTCAAATCAGTTTACCTTCAATTTCGAACACTACAGCCATTCCACTTGCTGGAAATATA
>JALVAL010000509.1 GCA_027011205.1 Gammaproteobacteria bacterium | reverse complement strand
GCTATATATAATTATTACCACTCTTCATACTTTTTATTAATTATCGTTACTTTCAATCCTATTTGTTCAAAAAGATTTTTGAAAGAATCTCCATCCCTATTAAAGTCCCATTCATTGCCAGAAAAAATGCATTTACCATCAGATGTCTCAATTTTTAACATCTCACAAGTTGTATCTTGAGTAATTATTATTTCTTTAGCTTTCATTTTATTCCCTAAAAATGTTCTCCGTCTTCATATTCAGCATGCTCCATAAAAATGATATGGACATCACCGACACCAAGTTCTTCTAATCTTTTCTTCTCATCTTCCGCATCTATATAACGATAATATGCGGAATGTTTGACTAAGCCGATATAAACTATAAACATTTTAAAACTCTCTCCAGCCGGTCAATATAATGATTTCAAAATCATTGTCCAGAATGCCTACCACAGCAGTATTGTGGGATTCGCCATAGTTATCTACCCAGATTGGCGTGTCTTCGTCCATAACGAAATCGCCACCTTTATATCCTTGAAATGTTTTACCAACCGCATCTTTAAGCATTTGAAGGAATTCTGTAAGATGTGTCTTAGAATCATTTGAATAATATTCTAAGGCAAGCTCACTATAATGGCCTCGCCAACTATCAATACCGGTTGGATAAAAACCACAAAAATCAAAGATAATGTATGCTTCATGTCCATACTTTTCTTTGATTTTTTTCTGTTTATCCATAAGTTTTTCAAGAGCTTGAATCAAACGACCAAGTGTCATCTGTCCGTTATAAGCAACCATTATTTGTCGATGGCGCTTAATTTCTTCATTAATTTCCTGTTGAATATCCATATTTTGTTCCCTTTATGTTTTTTAATAAACAAAAATGCCGAGACTGCACACACTGGCCACGATGTGACGGCATGATTTCATGTCGTGACTTTAAAGCCCGGGATAAGCCATGACACTTATACATGCTTTTCTTCCCACTCATAGCGTAGACGCCTTACTATGAGCTGGTATTATCAACCCTCAGGCTTGAAGGCCTGTCGCCTGAGCAATGCAGTCTCGGCTAATATCGTTAATGGTAGTTATTTACGACTGTCGATTATTACTTTGTTAAATTTGTGAGCGGGAAAGGAGATACTACAATATGTGGTTCAACATATACCGGATGAGGTTTACCCTTTTCATCTAAAAGCATCAGCCATGTAGCATCTGATGACGTAGGCATATATAAACCATTAGGGTCAGCTTGAGGCAAAGTACCAAAATGATATCCGGTCGCAGAATAACCAGCTGCATAATCAACTACTTTCATAGGATTTGTATATTGTGCGCTAAAAGGAACACCATAACCCAAACATTTTCCTAAAAAGATTAATTTTCCGGTATATTCCGATTGTAAATAAGCATAACAGATTAAATCTTCGCGATCAGTTTGCTCGTAAATCATTTTCATAATTTTCTTTTGTTGGAAATGATGGACATTGGGCAATCCAATCTGGCGATTCATTTCGTTAAGTAACTTATTGGTAGCTTGTTTTTGCTGAAGTTCTGCGTTAGCAGGCTCATTTTGATTGCAGCCATTTGTAACAGTAAACAAAAAAGGAAGGGTTGCAAGTAAGATAAAATAAAATTTTCTCATTTTAATATCCTCTCATTTTAATTAAAAAGTTACGTAATTCATTAT
>JALVAL010000508.1 GCA_027011205.1 Gammaproteobacteria bacterium | reverse complement strand
CTTTATTGCACATATTAAAGATGAATTCCATATGCTAATAATAATAAGAATATTAATAGATCGGTTCACAAATATTCAAATGAGAGGTATTTGTGGCTGGCTGGGAAAGAAAAAGAGATATTTCATAATAAAGGACATTTTTCCGAGCATTTTCTTGTTTTTCTAAAATACATTTATCCAGCAGCTCATAAGATTTTATTTTTAAGGTTAAGTTAAGCTGGGTGACAGACAACTATTTCCCAAAACATCGTCTTTTAAAGTGAGTGCTGGGTTTTCTGAATGAATTTAAAAAAGCTTTATACCTGTACAGTAATTAAGATGAAATTACTAGTCACATTTTAATATCTATTTATAATAACTAGAACTTGAAGAGGTGAATTATTAAAAATTTTATAGAACTAATAGAGCGACACTTATGGTGGTTATCGCTGATGTCCTTATTGACGGGAATATTCTGGGCTAATCAATCTACAACATTTGCCTATTTAGTAAGTGACACAATGGAAAGCCTTATAGATGGCTATAGTTATTTTGCTCCGGTAGCAATTTATTTAATTTTAACTCCTACTCTTATTAAGCTCATGATAAGCGAAATGCGGGGAAGAGGTTTTGCCAAGTATACTATTAAGTGGTATGCAGTCGCCAGGCTTATTGCTTGTGTATATGGTGTAATATGGACAGTTATTGCCTTTGATATACCCGTATATTCATCGCTAGACGGGTTTAAAGATGCCATAAAGGAATCCGTGACTTCTCTTGGATATATGTTGACTCATAGTGAGTACTTTTATGCTATTTATGCATCCATTATTACAACCGCTATTGCAACAAGATTTCCAAGGGCAGCCAATACCTTAGGAAAAGGTGTCGAACTGATTGAATATTTAGGGCAATTTCTAATACCACTTATTCCATTTATGATGATTGCAGTTGGTGCATATGTCACTATTTTGCCTGAGATCCTTGAAAAAACGCTTGGTCCTGATGCTGCCAATATCAGGGCCAGTACTGTATCGATATTTGGTTTCAGTATCGATATTACCACGTCACTGGGTATGCTTTTTCTTTATGTCCTGGGAGCGTTACTAACAGGCTTTGTTTCTGCTATCTGGCATCTTGGTTTAATCTTTTTAGTCAAGCGTGTAAAACCGGATTTTTCTCTAAAAGAATATTTTTCTGTCTACTGGATAAAAGTTTATCCCATGCTTTGGGCAACTTCTTCAGAAGCGTTGGCAACACCGCTAAATCTGAATATGGTGAAGAAATTTTGTCCGACTATTCCTGATGAAGTTCGACAATTTGTTATCGGCACCGGTTCATTTCTTAATATTAACGGTACAATAGTCAATGTGTTTATTATGACCGGGCTTGTAGCTGCAATATTAAATGTTGATATATCATTCATTCAATTACTGCTTGCTATTCCCATCGTTTTTTTAATTGGTTATGGAGTACCCGGAATGCCTGGTGAATTAATACTTTTTGCTGGTCCAATGGCGCTTTCTATGGGGGTTCCTTCAGAGTTAATGCCTGTTTATTTGAGTCTGTATATTGGTCTTCAGATTGGACTACCGGATTCATTTCGTACAGGGGCTAATTCCACTGATGAGTGTTTATGTGCCATTATTCTAAACAAGCGATATTAATACTGTTTAATTTTCCAGAAGATTATTC
>JALVAL010000507.1 GCA_027011205.1 Gammaproteobacteria bacterium | reverse complement strand
GCTGGATCTAATCCGCAGTGATGTTGAGGATCTTATGGAAAGAGCCATTAAAGATGGCATTCTGATCCTTAAAGAGGGTGAGAGTAAACCTGAGATCCTACAAGTAGCGGAACCATCGCCAAATTCATTACAGGATGCCCGTAAAGCAGCCAAATATTTACAGGCGTTTATGGGTGAAAGGCAGCTCAATTTCATGCTGGAAGCCAGTTGTGGTGAAGAAGGTCAATATTTTATTGATCAGTTGGTTGAAACGGCACAACTTATCCAATCCATGCCTCAAACAGGTGAGCAGGAAGATAAGGGCGATGAGGCAATCGCTTATCTGCATTATTTTTACGGTGGGTTTGACTGGTATATTTCTGAAAAGGATATGCTGGCTGAACAATACCAGGCTTATGGCGTGGCCAATATGGGCTTTCCTGAGTATGGCTATATCTCTATTGCCGAGCTAATAGAAAATAATGTGGAGCTGGATCTTCATTTTAAACCAAATACTTTAGGCTTTTTTAAAAAACAGCTTGAGGAAAATAACCAGGTGGCATAGTTCACCTCATTTAACTTACCCAAACAGGGATCGGCTTTCCTGTTATGGGTAAGCTGATCTTCTGGTTTGTATTATCAGGAGATAAAAAATGAATAATCAATTGTATGTGGCCTATCGTAAGATAGGTTTGCATAAATCCAGAAAGCGACTCTGGTTACAAGGACAGAGTTTAGAGGATGCCGGTTTCAATATCGGTGCTGCTTTTAAAGTGGAAGTGGATACTGATCAAATAAGATTGGTATTGGATGATTCAGGTACATTTAAAGTATCCAGAAAAAAACAACGTAATGCCATGGTTCAGCCTTTAGTTGATATTATCAACCAGGCCATTACTGATTTTTTTGGTCATTTTGAACGTGCCAGAATTACATTTTATATCAACGGACTAATTGTGATCACTTATCATCCAATAGACAAGCTGATCGCACAACGGCTGCAAGCCATAAAACAGGCGATTTCCCAGCGTGTTGTAACTATTGGCAGTAATGCTCATGGTGGTGGCATTATGTCCACTGCAATCCATGATGGCCTGTCAGATGCTGGATTTAGAGGTGATCTGTTATTTGCCATTGAAAAAGAGCATAAATACCTGGAATCTTCCATGCGAAACAGTCCCATCTGGTCAGCTGGAAGCCTGGCTATCGAAGGTTCTATGGATGAGGTAGAAACGGCCTTATTAAGTTCGGTGGTTTTATACGAGGCAGGTTTGCCTTGTACTGGTGCCAGTCTTGCCGGTCGTGCTAAAAACAAACTGGCTTTCGCAGAGCAACATGGATCTGCTGGTCGTCTGTTTTATAGTTTTCTGTCTCATATTCAGCGGATCAATCCAGCCATTGTGATCCTGGAAAATGTAAAGCAGTATGCCAATACGGTGTCTTTATATGTGATCCTGGATGTACTTCAGGGCTGGGGTTATCAGACAGACAATGCGGTTCGTGTTCTTAATGGTCGCCACTATGGTGCACTGGAGAACAGGGAACGCATGTTTATGATCTGTCCCACACAAGGTCTTGAGTTTGACTGGGATCTTATGGATAAGCCGGTAACGGGTGTTTCGTGTGTAGCAGAAATCCTGGATGATATACCTGGTGATAGTCCAATGTGGTCAGAAATGAAAGGTTTGAAACAAAAGCAGATAAATGATAAAGCCAAAGGCCACTCATTTAAAATGCAGATAGTTGATAAATCTTCTGTTTCAACTCCAGTTATTGGTCGTGGTTACAGTAAGGTTCGATCCACTGAACCAAAACTACTACACCCTTCTGATCCTAATTTACTCAGGCAGTTTACAGTTAATGAACATGCCAGGCTTAAAACTATACCTGAATATCTGGTGTCGGATTTAAGTCAAAAAACGGCTCATGAGATTTTAGGACAATCTGTTATTTATAAACTGGTTAAAACATTGGGTCAGGTGATTGGAAAATCCCTGCTCAGCATTGATCCCAGTACATTTAATTGTGGCAATAAACTAATGGATGTTGTCTGATTATTATTTCTGTTAATACCTTGAAAGTCAGAGACTCAGTAAATTGAGCAGGTATTTTTTAACCCTGTTGGGATACACATCCCAACAGGGTGTGTATCCCTTTTTTTTAAAAAAAGGAGATGCAAATGAGCTTTTTTAACAATACAAGTGATGGTGAACCAAAAAAAATGCAACTGGAAGTCATACAAAGCAAACAATTTATAGATGTTACTCATTCCGCTCAATTTCTGGGTTTAGCCAGTGATTTGAATGTGTATGTTACCATTTATGTCTGGAAACGCTATATCGTATGGAATAATGGTGAAAATGAATCTTTTAATGTTCAACAATCACAACATGAGAGAGAGGATCGGATCTTATTGAATGCTCTGAATCTTATTGAAATCAATAAAAATGAGCTTCCTGAAAAAGAGCTTTATTTTAATAGCAGCATTATTGTGCGTAAATTTCAGTCTATAGCAGAACCTGAACTGGCCTTGTTTAAACTGAATTTTACATACAATGAAAATGATGCGTTATGCCTGGTGATTGATGCTGTAAATATCGCCTAAATCTATTATTAAATTCACCCAATGGGAGTCCGGTTGAACTGGAAGCGATTTAATACCTATGGAATACCCTACCCCACTTCTTGTGGGGTAGGCTTTCTAAATAATTTACCTTAATAGTGAATTATTCAGAAAGCTGATTTGAAAGTGGTTGCTACTTCTTTAGCAACGCCTTTAAACAGTCTGTGCGTGTAACTTGAAATCACAGACGCTTGATATTGAACCTATTGAGTAAGTTACGAATGGTTTGTTTTACCCTGCAGGGAATGTTCCCGGCAGGGAGTATTTCCTGTTTTTTTAATGGAGATGCCAATGATAAACCTGATAGAGCTGCAGTGGATGAGCCGATGTCTGACTCATCCGGATCGTAATAATGGTGCCAGCATTATGGCATTGAAAGCCCAGGATATGTTTAACCACTATCCGGCTTTAATCAGTCGTTATCCTTATTTATATGTGATGGCGACAAAACATCTGACTCACGTTCTTTGAGTTGTTCTTTTAACCCCAAAACAGGGATATACACTTCCCTGTTTTGGGGTTCTGTATGTCTCCTGCTCAGGAGATCCTTTATGGTTAATCTAATTGACCTTAACTGGTTGGTTCGCTGTCAAAGACAGCTTAAAGAACTGGCCGATGATCCGGATTATGCTGAATTTATCAAGCAGCATCTGGATGATAATACAGAACTTCGTGATGAACTTTCTTATATTTATGTTCGGGCATTAAACACGCTCGAATCAATGAATAAGAAATGACTCAAGTAGTTTTCTGAGAAGTTTTTCTTCGGCACTTCTGCCGGGATAATTCACTAAATGAGATTGAACAAACTGATTGAGCTGGGATTTACTCTTGATAAAAGAGGGATCACTCCCGGTTAGACCGGTCAGTTGTTTTTGTTCTTTTGGTGTTAAACGTAGGTGGTTATTGTGATGAAGCATGGACTTTGCCACGGTAACTGAAATTAAAACCCAGACTGGGAAATACACTTTCCCGGTTGGGTCAGTGTGTCTCCCAATCAAGGAGATGCAATATGAATAATACTGCTGAAATACTGGAAAATCAACCTCAGTCTGAGGAAGATTTTCAAAATGAATCGGTTATTACATTAACTGATTTTATTAACGATTTTGGAAGCGGCCTGATGCAGGCTGTCCAGGATCAAAACCCACCGGTTTTTGATGGTACTCCTAATGAGTCCAGAGAAATCCTGATGGATACCATGCTGCGTTCACCTTTTGATGCCCAGCGTGATCTGATCCAGTCAGTTTCACATTTGCTGATTGATAAAGGTCATAAAGCCGCAGTGATCAATGGTGAAATGGGGACTGGTAAGACCCTGATGTCGATTGTAACCGCAGCCATACTGGATGCAGAAGGTTATAAACGGACATTGGTGATCTCCCCTCCCCATCTGGTTTATAAATGGCGAAGAGAGATCATGGAAACGGTACCTGATGCCCGTGTCTGGGTATTAAACGGGCCGGATACCCTGGCTCGATTACTGGCTATTCGTAATGCCCTGGGTAAAGCGGATAATGATGAGGATGATGTTGTTGAGTTCTATGTCATTGGTCGGGTGCGTATGCGTATGGGGTTTAACTGGCAAAGCAGTGTGGTTGCCAGAAAACATCATGTGCGTATTGCTCAGAACCAGAGCGATCCGCAATGCAAAAAAACGCTGATCCGTACTTATGAATATGCGGCCTGCCCGGATTGCGGCACGTTTGTGGTTGATGATGAGGGTGATCGTATTGCCTTTTCTGCTTTTTCACAGAAAGTACAACAAAACTGCCATCATTGTGGTTCGTCTTTATGGTCTTTGATCAGAAAAAATAACCGGCAGAAGTCACGCCGGGAGCTGATCAGTCAGGCCATGCAGCAACTGCCAACCATTGGACCAAAATCAGCCGAAAAGCTGCTGGCCTGCTTTGGTGATGAACTGCTTGGCAATATGCTGTCCGATAACATCTATGAATTCGTTAATCTTATGGATGAAAACGGGGAACTGGTTTTTTCAGATAACCAGGCACGGCGCATTGAGCGGGCATTAGCCAAACTGGAGTTTGGTTTTGGACAAGGCGGTTATCAGCCGACTGAGTTCATTAAACGCTATCTTCCTACGGGTTATTTTTCTAATCTTCTGGTTGATGAGGCACATGAGTATAAAAATCAGGGTTCTGCACAAGGTCAGGCAATGGGGGTTTTAGCCTCTCTGGTTAAAAAAACCATTTTACTGACCGGAACTTTGATGGGCGGTTATGCAGATGACATTTTCTATTTACTGTGGCGAGCTATGCCGCAGATCATGATGGAAGATGGTTATTGCTATAACAACCGGAATACTCTAAGCAGCGCTGCCATGAGTTTTATGCGTGAGCATGGTGTCCTGAAAGACATTTATAAAGAAACAGAATCCGTTTCACACCGAACCGCCAGGGGTAAATCCATGACGGTACGAACTGTGAAAGCCCCCGGATTTGGCCCCAAAGGGATCGCTCGTTTTGTTCTGCCTTATACGGCTTTTTTAAAGCTCAAAGATATTGGACAAAACGTGTTGCCACCCTATCGGGAACATTTTATAGAAGTGGATATGACCAGTGAACAGCAGGAATATTACGCCAAATTAAGCAATCAGCTTACAACGGAGTTAAGACAGGCCCTGGCAAGGGGTGATACCACCCTGTTGGGGGTTGTCTTAAATGTACTGTTGCGCTGGCCAGATACCTGTTTTACGGCAGAAACGGTGAAGCATCCCAGAACTAATGCGCTTTTGGCCTTTGCGCCTTCGGTCTTTGATGAGGATGACATTTCTCCTAAAGAGGAAGAGTTGATCCGCATTGCGCTGGAAAATCAATCTGCCGGTCGCAGGACTCTGGTTTATACCACCTATACCGGTAAGCGTGATACAGCTTCTCGTCTAAAAACCCTGCTGTCAGAAGCTGGGCTTAAAACGGCAGTTTTACGTTCATCGGTCAGTACCATGAAACGTGAAGACTGGATCCTGGATCAGGTGGATAGAGGTGTGGATTGTGTGATCTGTAATCCTGAACTGGTTAAAACCGGTCTGGATCTGCTGGAGTTTCCAGCCATTGTCTTTATGCAGTCTGGTTATAATGTTTACACGTTACAGCAGGCCGCTCGTCGTTCCTGGCGAATTGGTCAAAAAGAAGCGGTAGATGTGTATTTCCTGGGTTATGCCGACTCTGCTCAAATTGCCTGTCTGTCACTGATGGCAAAAAAAATAGCGGTCAGTCAGTCCACGTCCGGTGATGTTCCGGATACCGGGCTGGATATTCTGAATCAGGACGGTGATTCTGTGGAAGTTGCGTTAGCTAAACAACTCATTAACTGAGGAGTATCGCAATGACCAGAAATCAGAAACGCAAACTGAGACTGCTGCAGCGACAAAATGGTAAATGTTGTTACTGTGGCCAGCCTCTGGCACTGGAAGATGCGACCTTTGATCATGTGATCCCCAAGGCCATTATGAAATGGAACGCTCTTAATAACCTGGTTGTGTCCTGCCAGTCCTGTAATTCAGGATTTGCGGCGCAGCCACCCAAAGAGAAGATCCTGATGTTGTCTCGACTGGCTTTTGATTAAGTCATAAGAGATGTTTTTTTAACCCTGCAGGGATATAACAGTCCTTGCGGGGCTGTTTTATCTC
>JALVAL010000506.1 GCA_027011205.1 Gammaproteobacteria bacterium | reverse complement strand
CTTGTACACTGAATCTTAAGAATTTTCCAGCACCTAAGTCTGTTGCGTAAGAAGATCAGCTGATTTTTTCAGGCTTATTCACCCTCTATACCCTGAATAGGTTTAATAGAGCTCCAGGACTTACAGCCTGGACACTGCCAGTACATGGTTTTAGCCTTAAAACCGCATTGATCACATTGATAAACCGGCTTATCCCTGAGTAGATTATTGGTTATTTCCTGTAAAATAAGCAGATTGTCATGAGCCGTACCCTTAGTAAAATCAAGGCTGATTGAAATCAGATAACTCAGACCTCTGATAGAGGGTTTTTTTCTCAGCGTTTCCACAACAAAAAGAGCGGCAGCTTTATCTCCGGATTCATAACGGATCTGCTCTGAATACAGGAGAATAGAGGTAATGCCGCCGTACTTTTTTAATGAATGCTCCAGAAATGATTTAATTTCCTTACTTTTTTTCAATTCTTTATAACATTCCACCAGCGGTTCCTGCACCTCAGATAAAAGCATCGGATCCTGTTGTTCCACCCGTCGATAAGCACGACTGGCGGCTTTACAGTTTCCCATCATTTTATTCAGGTTGCCTTCCAGGATACTGGCACGAACCGATTGTTTATCAGTACCCAGAGCTTTTTTTACCAGTAATAGAGCTTCTTTAAAGTTACCTGATTTTTGACTGATCAATGCCAGTTCACAATAAAAGTGAGCCACCTGTCGGGAGTATGAAACGCTGCTGGCGGCTTGCAGTTTTTTGGCTATATAAATAGCTTCCTCCCAGTCATGCTCCTGCTGATAAACAGACAACAGGTATTTAAGTGCAGCCTGAACATGTGACTGTTTTTTTAATAGTTCCTGAAATAAATTTTCTGCGCGATCCAGCAGACCAGCATGCATAAAATCCCTGGCCAGTTCAAATAGAGCATCATTACGTCTGGATAGACTTAAGGAAGGTTTTGCGATGACATTTTGATGAATTTTTATGGCCTGTTCCACCTCACCCCGCTGACGGTAAAGATTGCCCAGAGCGATATGGGTATCCACGGTCTCTTCGCCGACATCGAGCATACCGGCAAATACATTAATAGCTTTGTCGGTCTGTTCATTTAACAGATAATTCAGACCTTTAAAATAATCTGATGTCAGTGAATAGGATGTTAAGGTTTGTTTTTTATCGGCTTTTCTACGTCCCAGAAAAAAACCCAGCATAAATGCCAGGATGATAAACGGGAGTAAAATAAATAAAGGCGAATTGTCAATCATTCAACCAGCAAACTCTATTCAGGTTTCGGGTATGTTTTCTCGGACAGGCTCCTGGTATCACAATTAATCAAAGCTGTTTGTCAGATGCTTCAATCAGCGTTACCGAGTTTTCTTCAGCTTTCTTAATCTGTCGCTGAGCACGGTGTAATTGATGGCGAAGACTGATAATAACCAGAGAGTTTATTATAGTGGCTAACACGGCACCTGTCATTATAGCGCCAACCAGTAGTATGGATAAGGGCTGTGTAATACTGCCATAGTAAAAATTAAAAACCACTTCATCGGCATTAGCAATGGCTATGGCCACACCAATAGCCATAAAGATTAGTAAAAAAAGTATGCTGAGAAGTCGCTTCATTGACCTGACCAGTTTGATGTTTTGAAATAAAAGCTGTGTATAAAAAATTAAATTTATGGTTTATAAA
>JALVAL010000505.1 GCA_027011205.1 Gammaproteobacteria bacterium | reverse complement strand
GCTAAAAGTTGAGGAAGAGATTTAAGTATTTATTATTAAAGGTTTTTATGAAATACAAAGACTTGCGTGAATTTATTGATAAACTGGAGGAGATAGGTGAGTTAAAGCGTATTGAGCATCCAGTTGATCCAGTTCTGGAAATGACAGAAATTGCTGATCGGGTGCTTAGAACTGGCGGCCCTGCACTGTTATTTGAAAATCCGGTTGGGCATACTATACCCGTACTGGCCAACCTGTTTGGCACGCCACGCCGGGTGGCTCTGGGCATGGGGGAAGATAATGTATCGGAATTACGCGAAATCGGCAAGTTACTGGCATTTCTAAAAGAACCTGAACCACCGAAAGGCTTTAAAGCAGCCCTGCAGACTCTGCCCATGTATCGCAAGGTACTGGATATGGCACCCAGGATTGTTAAACGGGCACCCTGTCAGAAAGTGGTTATGGAAGGTGATGAGGTCGATTTAAATAGTCTGCCGATTCAGACCTGCTGGCCGGAAGATGCCGGGCCGTTAATTACCTGGGGACTGGTAGTGACCCGGGGACCTAATAAAGATCGTCAGAATCTGGGCATTTATCGTCAGCAGGTGATTGCTAAAAATAAGGTTATTATGCGCTGGCTGGCACATCGGGGCGGTGCACTGGATTATCGAGAATGGCAGGAACAACACCCTGGCGAGCGTTTTCCCGTGTCAGTGGCCTTAGGTACTGATCCTGCTACCATACTGGCGGCAGTAACACCGGTACCGGATGCCCTGTCAGAATATGCCTTTGCGGGTTTATTACGCGGCTCTAAAACAGAGCTGGTTAAATCTATGAGTAATGATCTGCATGTACCGGCGAGCAGCGAAATAGTACTGGAAGGTTATCTGGAACCCGGAGATGAGGCACTGGAAGGGCCGTTTGGGGATCATACCGGTTATTATAATGAAGTGGACAGTTTTCCAGTATTTACTATTGAACGTATTACCATGCGTAAGGACCCTCTTTATCACAGCACTTATACCGGGCGGCCACCGGATGAACCGGCAGTATTGGGTGTGGCCTTAAATGAGGTATTTGTACCCATTTTGCAAAAGCAGTTTCCGGAAATTACCGATTTTTATCTGCCTCCGGAAGGCTGCTCTTATCGGATGGCGCTAGTGAGTATGAAAAAACAATATCCCGGTCATGCGAAACGGGTAATGTTTGGCGTCTGGTCTTTTCTGCGCCAGTTTATGTATACCAAGTTTGTTATTGTCTGTGATGATGATGTCAATGTCCGGGACTGGAATGACGTGATCTGGGCTATGACCACCCGTATGGATCCTGCACGGGATACCCTGCTGGTGGAAAATACCCCAATTGATTATCTGGACTTTGCTTCACCAGTGTCGGGTCTGGGTTCAAAAATGGGTATGGATGCAACCAATAAATGGCCTGGTGAAACCACCCGTGAATGGGGGCGTGCTATTGTTAAAGATGAAACAGTGGTCAAAAAGGTGGATGAAATGTGGGCTAAACTGGGGCTATAGAAAGGACTGGTGGTTGGTACATAGAGCACTAAAACCCGAATTTTGCAAGGCTGTTCATTTGACAAATAAATCCATTCTATGCTAGATTTGAAAATCAAAAAAATAAGTAGACTCAGCGCCTTAAAGGCAAGGTTTTTAAGGCGATGTGCTAGTAAATAAAAATTATAAAT
>JALVAL010000504.1 GCA_027011205.1 Gammaproteobacteria bacterium | reverse complement strand
CTCAGCCTGTACCGTAGAGGCATTATAACAGGATCATTACCCTTGTAGAAATACCTTGGGGGTTTGGGGGCAAAGCCCCCATAAAGATAATTTCAATAAAATGCGACAGGTTGGTTGACATCTAGCGGTCTTTAATTTATGATGCTTTGACTTTATATTTGTTATCCTGACGTAATGCGGCATATTCAGTTTTTGAGTGAATAGCTGGAAGTATCTGCAGTTTTTGATTCGCAAAATATTGCACAGACCACATGAGCTTAAAAAACAATTTGGCATCTGATTCAGATTGTTTCATACTTTTTCAGCTTTCGGTAAAAAATTCATCATACTATAACTTATCTGTTAAAATCGTTTAAACGATTATTCAGAAAAATGTGCAATCAAATAATCCTATGAGAAAAAACAAAACTGGTCGTAATGACCCTTGCCCTTGTGGCAGCGGTAAAAAATATAAACGGTGTTGTTTGAACCATGAAACCGGCCCAGAAAGCAGTCCATCAGACTCTTCTGCCATACCGGGTTTCAGAGAAGCGTTTGAAGGGCAGGAGTTCAATGATCTGGAAGAGGCAGAACAGTTTGCCAATGCTTTTATGCAAAGCAGAAATAGCAGGCGACTGGAAGAATTTCATGATATATCACCTGAGCAGATGATGCGACTTCTTCACTTTCCGTATGAATCTCCCGAAGTTGTTAAATTTTCAGAGTCAAAATCTGATGTCAGCTCGGTGCCCATTATTAAACTCATGTTGTTGTTACTTAATGGCATTGGCGAAAAGGGCGCTAAAGCCACAGTCAAAGGCAATTTACCCAGAAATCTGTGCCGTGAAATTGCTGTTAATTACTATTCAGAAGAGGAATATCAGCAAAGAACAAAATATCGCAATATCAATACAGAAATGGATTTTTTTGATTTACATGTGGTTAGAATTATTGCCAAACTAGCGGGTTTGATAAAAAAATATAAAGGTAAATACCTGCTGACTAAAAAAGGCATAACCTTTTCATCAGAGGATAAGCAACAGGAGTTATATCTATTGCTGTTTCAGATTTATACCAGCAAATTTAACTGGGCTTATCGGGACGGATATCCAGAGCTTTCTATTATTCAGATGTCATTTGCCTTTACTCTCTATCTGTTAAGCCGTTATGGCGCACAATGGCAGGATTACGGTACTTATTGTGAGTACAGTTTAAATGCTTTTCCAATGGTATTGAATGAAATCGAAGAAACCGCCGGGTCAACGCCTGAGAAGGATTTTCAACGTTGTTATGCTTATCGCTCATTGGAAAATTTTGCTGTTTTCTTTGGCCTTGTTGAAATGGATGCTGAATGTCGACACAGGTTCCTTAAAGAAGACTATCAAATTCGAAAACTTCCGCTGCTTGATGAAATGGTCAGTTTTAACATTAGAACAGTTCATTAAGGACGAATACCTAATATGATACTGATTAAAATCATTTGTGCTTATGAATAGTGCTTAAAATCCGCCTGATTCCGGCGAACATTTCTCTTTCCCTATTTGGGTGAATCAAACGTAACCGAATTCTGGTTTTTTGAGTTAGCATTATTGTCAGATGTGATTGCGTTTTGGTAGGTTTGTCAGTTTAAGACCGTGTTAGTGCATTTTAGGGTAAAGGTCAAAATTTATGAGATGTTGTTTTCTGAAAAAAAATCAAAAAAATATAAGGCACGATATGGGCACAGTTTGGGCACAGGCTAAAAATGTTGTTTTTTGATTGTTTCAGGGTAATGGTCATGACTGTTGCCCTGCTATGGGTGAAGATTTGACCTTTAATTTTTCGGGGTTGCTGTCAAAGCATAAAACAGACGGATTATTGTAATTTTAAAGCATTGAAATATAAGAAAATGGCGCGCCCTAGAGGATTCGAACCTCTGGCCTCGGCCTCCGGAGGGCCGCGCTCTATCCAGCTGAGCTAAGGGCGCAAATAAGAATTGTAGTGTAACTTTGACTCCTGCCTTGTGTGCCCTTAATCTGAATGACCGCAGCCTCCGGAGGGTGGCACTCTATCCAGCTGAGCTACAGGCGCATTGCGCATTGTGAGCTGGACTATACACTATTTTTCGCTATTTTAAAAACACTTCCATGCAACAAAAATGGTATGTTCCCTGATTTCAGAGATTTTATGTAACAAAAATTGTATTTATTCAGCATGAAATCCCGTATCCGTCTGCAAGGACAGTATTTCCGCAGGCGTTCAAGTACATCCATGTTTTCATAAACCCCGGAAATACTGCCCTTACAGACTGATACTCTATAGGAGTTTAAATTACGTTGAGTTGAATAGTTACCAAAAATTATAGTTAATAGTTTTTGTGATTCAGTATGCCTGAAATACCTTGTAATTTGTAGTGATATATGCTGATGTTTTTTTTTGCGATATTGCTATATAATGGAGAACTAATTTAATTATCAGGTGGATTCAACCGGTTTGGATCGGGACAGTATCTTTTATTTAAGGAAAACAGTTATGAGTGATAATAAAGAACAAGATTTATTTATGGATTATGTGAATACTATTGTATTCTTAGGTATTTTAGCATTACTTATTTTATGGGTAGCTGTTATTTTATCATCCTTTTTTGCTTCTTTTGGAGCAAGAAATATGGATGATCCGGCGGCAGTCAGCGAGCGTTTAAAGCCGATTGAAGTTATTTCTGTTGCCGGTGCACCGGCAGCAGGAGCAAAAAAAGAAACTGTTAAAGTTAAAGCGGGTCCAGTTGATGGCAGTGCTATTGTGGCTGCTACCTGTCAGGCGTGTCACGGTATAGGCTTATTAAATTCACCTAAAATTGGCAATAAAGACGCCTGGGGTAAACGACTGGAAGCTGCAGGTGGAGTTGATGGACTGGTTAAATCTGCGATACATGGTAAAGGAGCCATGCCTCCTCGCGGTGGCAACGCGGGTTTAAGTGATGCAGAAATCAAGGCCGCTATTGAGTATATGAGCTCACAATAAACAGCGTTTATTGAAAAATAAAAAAGAGCAGCCTTCATGCTGCTCTTTTTTTGTCTGTTAAAAACAAAAGCTTATATAAGCAAGGTGCTTTTTTGGTGCTTATGCACTATTTGATGTTTTATTTTGGTGCGTTTTCTGTTTTTTGTCACACCCTGGTCATAAATTGGTTTAAATCAATTTTATCAATTTCAAGTAGTTGTTGTATTTGGCATACAAACTGCTTGTATGTTGTAATGTCGCAATATCGTTGTTTATTTACCACAAAACACTTTAAAACTTTTTGAAATAGAAAAGGGATGCAAAAAATTATGAGTTTAATTAAAAAATCTTTATTATCGCTGACGGTTGCCTCCGTTCTTGCGACACCATTAATAGCCAGTGCCGGGGACTATGGAACGGTTTCAGCTAATGTTGCTTTAACTACAGATTATTATTTCCGTGGTATTTCTCAAACTCAAAACGATGGTGCACTTCAGGGTGGTTTTGACTGGAACCATGATAGTGGTCTTTATGCCGGTGTCTGGGGTTCCAATGTCGCTTTTGCTGATGATGTGAACGGAGATGTGAATCTTGAGCTTGATACTTACCTTGGTTTTGCCAATACTTTTGGTGATACTGGCATTGGTTATGATGTTAATGTTTTACGTTATAACTACAATAACAGCCCTAACTATGAAAGTACTGAATGGACAGCTGGTTTAAATTATAGTTATTTTTCTGCGTCCTATTCCTATTCCAGTGACTGGTTAGATACAGGTGATGCTTCCAATTATTTTGCCTTAAGTTTTGATTATGATGAATTACCAATGGGACTGGCTTTTAGTGCCAGTGTGGGTAAGTCTTTTGGTGATGCTTATGACAAGAAAAATGGTGATTTAGTTAATGATTTTGATTATATTGACTATAAAATTGGTGTTAGTAAAGACTTCGTCGGTGTTAATTTTGATTTAAGTTATGTGGGTAATAATCTGAGCAATAAAGAGTGTGATTCTTATGGCTATAGTTCTCGTCAGGGAAATTGTGATGACCGCGTTATTCTAACAGTTTCCAAGGCTATAGGAGATACATCAAAATCTTCAGAAAACTCTGACTCGGATATTTCAGCTAATGTGGCCTTGGTAACCGATTACTATTTCCGCGGTATTTCTCAAACTCAGAATGATGGTGCTATCCAGGGCGGTTTCGACTGGAGTCATGACAGTGGCGTTTATGCAGGTGTCTGGAGTTCCAATGTGGCGTTTGCTGATTCGGATAATGGTAATGTCAATCTTGAAACTGATACTTATCTTGGTTTTGCCAATACCATTGGTGAAACAGGCCTGGGTTATGATGTCAGTGTCTTACGTTATTACTATAATAATAGCCCAAAATACGAAACCACTGAATGGACAATTGGATTGAATTATAGTTACTTCTCTGCGTCCTATTCCTATTCCAGTGACTGGTATGATAGCAGCGATGCTTCCAATTATATAGCCCTGGGTTTTGACTATGATGAACTACCAATGGGTCTGGGATTGAGTGCCAGTGTAGGTAAATCTTTTGGCGATGCCTATGATAGTGATAATGATGCTCGTTTTTCAGATGCGCCCGTTAATCCTGCTGCTAAAGATTTTGATTATGTGGATTATAAAATTGGTGTAAATAGAGATTTTGCAGGTGTAAATGTTGATTTATCTTATGTGGGTAATAATCTGAGCAATAATGAGTGTGATGCTTATGCCTATAATTCTCATCAGGGCAATTGTGATGACCGTTTTATCCTGAGCTTCTCAAAAGGCTTCTAAAACTAAGCAATTAATTATAGTTGTCTAATAAAAGCCGCTGTTCTTGCAAAAGAAAGCGGCTTTTTTATGCTCTATCTCAACGCTCTGTTGTTAGCCCAAAATGTCCCTGATACCCGCAATACTGGCACGCCCATACTCCTTACGTTCTTCACCCTCAAGCTGCTGTTTGCTTTCCAGCCATTCCAGATCTTCCTGCGGCAGTTCATCCAGAAAACGACTGGGTTCGGTATCAATAACTTCGCCATACTGACGGCGTTTTTCACTCAGGCTGAAGGTCAGTTCTTTCTGGGCACGGGTAATGCCCACATAACAAAGGCGGCGCTCCTCTTCAATATTGTCCTCTTCGATGCTGGTGCGATGGGGCAGAAAACCTTCTTCCATTCCAACAATATAAACATAAGGAAATTCCAGCCCCTTGGCGGCATGCATGGTCATTAAGACCACCTGATCATCTTCGCTGTCTTCTTCATTGCGTTCCATAATATCCAGCAGGATCATTTTGGACACCAGATCCTGTAGAGAACTTTCCGGCTCATTATCATACAGTCGCTGCAGCCAGGTCACCAGTTCCTGTACATTTTTAATGCGTTTTTCGGCCTGTTTTTCATTATTACTGGTTTCAAACAGCCAGCTATCATAGTCAATATCAACAATTAACTGTTCCACTACCTTAATCGGATTGTCTTCCCGGGCGGATTGCTGCATTCTTGCTATCCACTGACCGAATTCAGCCAGTCGCTGCACTGCTTTTTCAGGCAGATATTCATTAAGTGCCAGATGGGTGCAGGCAGTTAATAAACTGGTTTTTGACTGACTGCAATAATGGCTGAGTTTCTCAATGGAGGCACTGCCGATCTGACGTCGGGGAGTATTAATAATACGCAAAAAAGCATTATCATCATCAGGATTCACCAGTAACCGCAGGTAGGACAGCATATCCCGAATTTCGGTATAGGAAAAAAAGGACACTCCGCCGCTCAGATAATAGGGTACCTGTTGTTCTCTGAGCTGTTTTTCAAACAGCCGTGACTGGTGGTTGCCGCGATAGAGAATGGCATAATCACGATAAGATTTTTTAAAGCGAAAATGATGTGCAATCAGTGTCGATACTACCCGTTCAGCTTCTTTATGTTCATCGGGAAGCCGTAATACACGAATAGCTGTACCATGACCCAGTTCACTCCAGAGTGCTTTTTCAAATACATGCGGGTTATTGGCAATTAAGGTGTTGGCGGCATTTAAAATAAGCCGGGTGGAACGATAATTCTGTTCCAGTTTAATGACTTTTAAACTGGGGAAGTCTTTTTCCAGCAAAGACAGATTTTCCGGTCTGGCTCCACGCCAGCAGTAGATAGACTGATCGTCATCGCCTACCACGGTCAGACTGCTGCGGCCACCTACCAGCAGTTTAACCAGTTCATATTGTGTGGTATTGGTATCCTGATATTCATCCACCAGCAGATAACGGATACGTTTTTGCCATTTTTCCAGAATGGCAGGCTGAT
>JALVAL010000503.1 GCA_027011205.1 Gammaproteobacteria bacterium | reverse complement strand
GTTCAGGATTACGCTATGAAATTACTCAGAATACCATACTATGTCTTAATATTAATTATTTCGGGTCTGAGTTTTATTACTACAGCCAGTGCTGAGGTTGGTAATTTAAGTAATGAACAACTTAAACAAATGATGGCTGAAAATATACCTGTTATAGATATTCGCAGACCAGACGAATGGAAATCCACCGGTATTATTCCCGGATCTCACTTAATCACTTTTTTTGATGCCCGTGGTCAGTTTAATCTGGATAAATGGCTGAGTGAACTGAACAAAATAGCAGGTAAAAATGACAAATTCATACTGGTTTGTCGTTCTGGCAGCAGAACCGGGCAGGTTACCCGCTTTTTAGATCAAAAACTGGGTTATACCCAAGTATATCATTTACAGCACGGTATTAAAAACTGGATACGTTCAGGAGATAAACTGGTATCAATAAAATAAAGCTGCAGCTTTATAGCCTGCATTTATGGGGTTTGCATCAAGAAACCAGTGTTATGCCGATTTTTTATTTTGTTCATTATCCACTTTTGGCTGTGGTATAATTTGCAGCCCCTAATAGATAACTCTGGATAAGATCCAGCTTTAAAGTAATGGAATCTCTGGAATGATTAATAAAACTGACGATTTACGTATCCGTGGTATACAAGAGGTTATAGCGCCGGAAGTAATACACAATCAGTTCCCAGGTACTGAAAATGCCCGAAAAACTGTAACTGAAGCTCGTCAGGAAATTCATAATATTCTGGCAGGTGAGGATGACCGCCTTGTTATCATTATCGGTCCCTGCTCAATACATGATATCCATTCTGCAAAAGAATATGCTGCCTTAATAAAAACAGCCAGAGAAAAGCTTGGCAATGAGCTATTAATTATTATGCGGGTTTATTTTGAAAAACCTCGTACTACGGTCGGCTGGAAGGGGCTGATAAATGATCCTGGGCTTGATAATACCTTTGAAATTAATAAAGGGCTGGCTACTGCCAGAGAATTACTAGCCTATGTTAACGACCTTGGGGTTCCTACAGCCACTGAATTTCTGGATTTAATTAGCCCGCAATATGTAGCAGACTTGATCAGCTGGGGTGCGATTGGTGCACGAACCACAGAAAGTCAGGTTCATCGTGAACTGGCGTCAGGTCTGTCCTGTCCAGTTGGTTTTAAAAATGCCACTGACGGTGGCGTACGAGTTGCCATTGATGCTATTGCTTCTGCATCACGCCCGCACGTTTTTTTATCGGTTACCAAGCAGGGTAAATCCGCTATATTTTCTACTGAAGGTAATGAAGACTGCCACATTATCCTTAGGGGTGGAGCAGAGCCTAATTATGATGCCAGTCATGTTGATGAAGTTGCACAGCAGCTTGAAAAATGCAATATTAAAACCAATCTTATGATAGATTTCAGTCATGCGAACAGCCAGAAGCAATATAAAAAACAGATTGAGGTCGCAAAAAATATTGCTCAGCAGGTTGCTGAAGGTGATCAACGTATTATGGGTGCAATGATAGAAAGCCATCTGGTTGAAGGCCGTCAGGACTGTAATAATAAAGATGACCTGGTGTATGGTCAGAGTATTACTGATGCCTGCATCAGCTGGGAAGACAGTTTTGATGTGTTGACTGAATTATCTGAGGCTGTTCAGCAACGCAGGGTAAATAAAACGCCGGATTAATATAGAGTAATTACC
>JALVAL010000502.1 GCA_027011205.1 Gammaproteobacteria bacterium | reverse complement strand
TTATACTTGTATGTTGAATTGGTTATTTTCTAATATTTTATTGCAGTAAATTGTCAAGGTGTACTAAAATCACTAAGAACATCGGGTGATGCAGCATATCTTTTTAATGCTTTCGGGCATTATTATGACTCTTTTTGTTATAATCCAGTTTATCTAATAAAATCGTACCAATAATAAAGCATACTCCCCTTGTTATGGATTTTAATGAAAGATAGGAAATTCAATGACTAAAAAATCATCTAAAAAACTGTCCCGAAAAAAATATGACAAAGAACTTTATAAGCTTCAGGCCGAATTATGTTTGCTGCAGGAGTGGGTTGTGGCAAAAGGTTTAAGGGTTATTGTCCTGTTTGAAGGTCGTGATGCTGCTGGAAAAGGTGGCGCTATCAAGCGCATACTGGAGCGTACCAGTCCACGAATTTTTCGGGTTAATGCTTTACCCACACCCAATGAACGTCAAAAGACCCAGCTTTATCTGCAGCGTTATATTGAACGTTTTCCTGCTGCAGGTGAAGTGATACTTTTTGATCGCAGCTGGTACAATCGTGCCAATGTTGAGCCGGTAATGGGGTTTTGTACTAAAAAACAATATGAAAGTTTTTTAATGAATGTCCCGAGTTTTGAAAACTATCTGATTAAGGATGGCATCATCTTAATTAAATACTGGTTTGAAGTGAGTATGGAAGAACAGACCCGACGTTTTAAAAATCGTATTAATGACCCGCGTAAGCAATGGAAACTGAGTCCAATGGATCTGGAGTCCCATTACCGCTGGTATGATTATTCTCGCACCAAAGATAGAATGTTTGAAGCTACAGATACACCCTGGGCTCCATGGAATGTCATTAATGGTAATGATAAGAAAAAGGCACGGCTTAATTGCATCTCGCATTTATTATCTCAAATCCCTTATAAAAAATTGTCCGTAAAAAAACCAAAGTTACCGCATCGGCAAAAAAGTAAGGGATATAAGGTCCCTGATTATCCCTATAAATGGGTCCCTGAGAAATATTAACCGGGCATGATATACTGCTTAAAAAGCTGTTGAATTTAAAATAATACTCACAGGAGTAATTGTTATGTCACTTAAGGGTGTCTGGACTCTGGAAGCAGCCGGTATTTCTGGCTGGGTGATTATCGACTGTTTTTGGTAAACCCTGCACCTCATCTTAAAAAACGAGGCTTTTGGGAAATAGTTGTCACCTCTGCTATCCTCGACCTTAAGGACGAGGCTTTACGAGGTGCTGGGTAAAAAGGGCGGCTAAATGCACCTGGGGATTGATCTGGGCGGTACCAAAATTGAAATAATTGCACTGGATGATAGCGGTACAGAGAGGTTTCGAAAGCGTATAGCAACTCCTCAGGGCAATTATAAAAAAACGCTTGAAGCCATTGTAAGGCTGGTACAGTATGCCATTGAGGAAACCGGTCACAATTATACTCTGGGTATAGGTATTCCCGGAGCTATTTCTCTGCACACTGCATTGGTAAAAAATGCCAATTCTGTGTGCCTGATTGGACAGCCGCTGCAGGCCGATTTGCAGCAATTGCTGGGTCAGGCGGTGCGTATTAATAATGATGCTAATTGTCTGACAGTTTCAGAAGCCACAGATGGTGCCGCAGCAGGTTTCCCGGTTGTCTTTGGTGTTATTCTGGGCACTGGTACCGGAGGTGGTATTGCGGTTAACCAGAAGGTGATTACTGGTGCTAATTTTATTGCCGGTGAGTGGGGTCATAATCCAATGCCCTGGAAGCAGGACAGTGATGGTGTCCCGGTTGACTGTTATTGTGGCAAACAGGATTGTATAGAGACTTTTTTAAGTGGGCCGGGTATGTTGAAACGTTTTTTAGCAATGGGTGCTCGTGCTGATTCTCCTGCCCATATAGTACAGCAGGCTGAGTCCGGTGATGAATCAGCAGAAAAGTTTATGCAGCGCTATGAAGACTGGCTGGCAAAAGGTCTGGCCAGTGTCATTAATATTCTGGACCCTGATGTGATTGTTGTGGGAGGAGGTTTGTCTAATATTGATCGTTTATATCCTAATATACCAAAACGCTGGCAGCAATATGTTTTTTCGGATCAGGTAAATACTCTATTGTATAAAGCTAGATATGGAGATTCAAGCGGCGTACGTGGTGCGGCCTGGTTATGGCCGTTAACAGAGCATGGAAAATGAGCCGGAACAGTTTAACCAGAACGGCATTAATGGAAGAAATTGCTGCTTTTCGAGCACAACAGCAGACTTTATTACTGGCCACCTGCAGTGAGCAGGGACAGCTCCTGAACAGTTATGCACCGTTTGTGGAAACAAAAACTGCTCAATTCTACCTGTTATTAAGTGATATGGCGGAACATAGTCAGAACCTGCATTATCATGAACATACTCAGACTCTGTTTTCTATCATGTTAATTGAAGATGAAGCGGCTTGCCGGAATGTGTTTGCGCGTAAACGTTTAACTTACCAATGCCGGGTACAGCGAATCAATCGTGAGCAATCCAAATGGCAGCCGGCCATTGAAACATTACAGCAGAAATTTGGTAAAACCATAGAATTGTTAAGCAGCCTGGCTGATTTTAATCTTTATTTTTTAACTCCTCAGACCGGTAATTATGTCCGAGGTTTTGGTCAGGCTTATCCGCTGGATTCAGAGGGTGTCCCAGTTATTGAACACCCAGTTATTGAACAATAAATTTGAACGGAAATTGCACAACAGGAATAAAAATGACATTAGACAGAGCCAGAGAATTAATTGCCATACAGGTCGATATGGGTGGTGGCTACAATCGAAACTCTGTGCGTATGCTGCTGGCCGAGGTTGGGAGAGAACATGGGCAGAACGGCGTGGATCAAATGATCCGGGAATTTTCTCTGGATGAAAAATTTGGTCTGCCCATCGGGCAGACTATCATTACTTAACCCTTAAAACCTAAATAAATCTGAACCTACTGCGAATATCCAGAGCACTGAATCTACAAGGCTTTCCAGAATTTTTTGACTTTACCCGCAGGATGGCTATGCCCCGAAGGAAGTGCCCCTAGGGTACAAATAAAGCCAGAACAACCTGTAAAATCTTGTGTCTCCAGCTCTCTGACCATTCTCACTACGCTTGAACTGATTTATTTAGCAACTGTGTTAAAGAGCAGCCCGGCAGCGACTTCCTCGCGTTTTTCCTTACCAGCCAGAATCCGAATAAGTGTTAATGCAAATTCCATGGCGGTACCAGGACCTCTTGAGGTAATCACTTTGCCATCCTGTACTACGGCCTCATCCGTGACCCGAGTATTGTTCAAATCCATTTTTTCTATAAAGCCGGGATAACTGGTAGCTGATTTGCCTTCCAGTAAGCGGGCATTGGCCAGCACTTTTGGGGCGGCACATATGGCTGCAGTATATTTATCTGCAGAGGCCATTGTTGTTAACAGCTGATGAACACGAGGATCATTATCCAGATGATCAGCACCCGGCAGGCCGCCGGGAAGAACTATCATATCAAAAGACCGGCTCATGGCATTATCCAGGGTAGTGTCAGGGATTATGACTACCCCACGGCTGGCAGTTACTGGCCGGACTTTATCACCCCTGTCCAGGCTGGCGGTGGTGACATCAATAGCGGCACGACGCAGAAGATCGACAATAGTAATTGCTTCGAGTTCTTCGCAACCTTCGGCAATTGGAACAAGTACACTGGCCATAATAGACTTCCTTAATTCTAATTATTAATAAGCGTGGATTTTACTTTATCCAGCTTAAGATTCTGAGTTAGATTAGTACCATTTTTTAATAATTCTTTATGTCTGGCTATAGCTATCAGATGTTGCTGATGAATGAGTTTTGATGCAGCTATTAAATGAATACCTGCTTTTTTTAATTCAGGAATGCGTTGTTCCAGAACGGCCAGAGTTTCCGGAAAAGGATGTCCAATGGCAATGGCAGCCCCTTTTTTTCGGGCAACCTTAATCAATTCGTCAAACTGAAATTCTATAGCAGGGCGATTATGCACATGATCCAGAAATACATTACGGTGCGAATGTGTAACATTAAACTTTTTGGCTGTTTGTTCTGCTACCGTGTCTGCAGTAGTACGACTGTCAATAAAAAACAGATTGGTACGCGCCAGTTCTTCCATTAACCATTTCATCTGGGTGCTTCTACTGGTAATTAAACTGCCCATATGATTATTGACCCCTTTAAGATGGGGTAAAGACACAATGCTTTTTAATAGAGAAATTTTAAATTCTTCCCGGTTCATATCTTCTGTCAGACCGCCGGGGCCTAGATATTGTGGTTCAATGGCCTGCATGGGCAGGTGCAGCATGATTTCTCTGCCGCTGGTATACGCTTTATCCGCCAGTTCCTTAACATAAGGAGTATGAGGTAAAAAAGCATAAGTAACTGCACCGGGTAAATTCAGTGCCCGATGATCTTCGGTATATTTGTAACCCAGATCGTCAATAATAATGGCAACAAAAACGGAAGCTTTTTCAGGGCCTGGTGTATTACCGGCAGCAAAACTCTGGTTGCTGCTGGCAGACAATAAGCCAAGCAGCAGCAGTGCAGCAGAACGAATAGTTGTTATTATTTTTTGAGTCATTTCTTTGCCGGTTTATTGATTTTCAGGATATTAATGCCTTTAAGCAAATTGATAGCCTCATTTAATGCATAATCGGTTTTCTGCTCATTGCCTTTTTTGTTTTTAGCTGATTTTTTATCTATGGATTTTTTGCTCATCGCTTTCTTTTTATTGGCCTTTTCCAGATGGCCTTTAAGATCGGCTTCCTTAATCTGGCCAAAATGCTGACTTTTTATGGTTTCCAGGCTGACATTAGCCAGAGTAATATCAGGGACAATACCTTCAGCCTGAATAGAACGACCGGAAGGTGTGTAATAGCGTGCTGTGGTGAGTTTAATTGCAGTTTTCTGAGTCAGTGGTTTGATGGTCTGTACCGAACCTTTACCAAAGGTTGTGGAACCCATAATAATGGCGCGATGATGATCCTGTAAGGCACCAGCGACAATTTCAGATGCTGAGGCCGACCCTCCATTCACCAGTACCACCAGCGGGGCATTATGAAGTGCGTCACCATAAGTAGCAGAAAATCTCAGTTCAGAATCTTTAATACGTCCCCTGGTATAGACAATCAGGCCATTATTAAGAAAAAGATTGACGACATCAACCGAGCCGTTTAGGACCCCTCCCGGGTTGTTGCGTAGATCCAGTAC
>JALVAL010000501.1 GCA_027011205.1 Gammaproteobacteria bacterium | reverse complement strand
TAATATATCTGAGAAAATTCTAATATACTATATCTACAATGGGTAGTGTAAACTTAGTAACCGCCTTTACGCTTACTTTCTGGTAAGCCGGCAATACGGCCGCCCTGCTTGCTGGGATCTTTGGGAAACAGATTGTACAGATCCTTGGAACCAATTTTTTCACCCCAGATAGAGCCCATTTCTTTAATCAGGGCACGGGTATTAGGGTTCTTACCACCGTTATTAATGAATTGATCGCGCAGGAATTTAATCAGATCCCAGTGCTTTTCTGTTAGTTCAAGGCCTTCATCATTTGCTATCTGGGTTGCCAGACCTTCACTCCAGTCGTTAATGTCGACCAGATATCCTGTAGGGGTGGTTTCAATCTCTTTACCTTCAAAAGTAATAGCCATCGCATCTGCTCCATAAACTTCAATTGGATAAATTAAATAGATAATACCTTGTCGAACAAACTAAGTCGAACAAACTTAAGTCGAACAAATAAATTGCCTTGCAGACAAAATATAATCTCTAAAAATCAATGTGAAAAGGATGATATATCAGTTAAGAATAAAAAACACCCCTCAAAAGAGATAGGTTTATAATTTTATTCGGTGTTTACTGCGGTAATGCCTTTTTGTGGAATAAATACCCCGCAGCCGTAGCTATAATAGTCACCGACGCCATTTTCCTGCAAACATATAGAATCTTCCGGGCTAATATCTGCAACCATAAGACTGCGAGTGGTAATCTGGCCGTCTGAAGTGCTTAAACGATGAGATTTACCGCATAACATTTTACGAACATCAATACCCATATCCTGAACTTGCTGGTGGATGCTCATTAAAAAGGCCTGTTCATCATGGTCGGTGTCTGGTACATAGACATGGCGGGCTACCAGAGTAGTTAAGGTGCTTAATAATTGTTCGTCAGCCTGACCAAAGGTTAAATTAAAACCATCTACACTAATAGTCTGACCGGATAACATTCGGACATCTGAAATACGATGTTTTGGTACACGCAGTTTTAACCGGGTCCGACGGGACAGCTGAATAATTTCATCTTTAAAGTCATCATCACGTATCCAGCCATTGCCGGACTGGGGGATATAAATATGATGAATGGCACATTGAGGCTCACCTTTAAACCAGGGTAAACGGTCAGAAATGGCATTGGTCAATGACCAGGCATGATCCAGCTTGATCTGTTTACAAGTCAGTTTAAAAGATAAATCAACAACTTTATCCGGAGTCTGATACTCATGTGGTTTCTCTTCTTCACTCCAGAACATATATGCCTCTCAATAAGGTTTGCCAGCAGATATCAGCCGGGACTGGTAAATTTGGCTTCCAGATCAGATTCCCATTCATCAGGGGTATCCGGAAAAGGGGGTTTAATATCAATATCAAAAAACATTTCACCATCACGAGCCTTATTCTGAATCAGAGTGATCAAATCACTATAAGATTCAAGCTGGTGATTTTGAATTAAAATTTCACTTAAAATTAACATAGGAAAATACTCAGGAGCCAGGCTAAAAATTCTAACAATAAAATAAGACCGAAGAGCACAGTTTTCAAGCCCTGCTATGAGGGAGTATTAAGAGTATTTAACAAAGACGGAAAATAAGACTGAAAATATGTTGAAGAAAATAAGAATATAAAGAATTAATTTGAAAAAAAATACCCATAAAAAAGCTGGGATTCTATGTTTAAGT